>JAPOHM010000084.1 GCA_029979405.1 Methanobacteriota archaeon | reverse complement strand
GCATTATTCCTTCTGTCCTTTTTAGACTTGGAGCGGTTTCTTCTTGCCCCCATGATTTCAACTCACTGTAATGCTGATACA
The DNA here is from genome assembly GCA_029979405.1 of Methanobacteriota archaeon. The sequence goes on along the minus strand of JAPOHM010000084.1, from coordinate 6,409 downwards.
ATATCTGATGTAATCGAATCTATTTCACGATCACCATCTATTCTGTATAGAATACCTTTGGATTCATACCAAGAAGAGAGCGGTGAGGTTTGTTCATGGTAGGCATTTAATCTGCTTATCACAGTTGCCTCATTATCATCTGCTCTTCTGTTGAATTCTGTAGACCCACAATTATCACATTTCCCTGAAAGCATAGTTGGTTTGAAAGAATCATGATATACGGAACTGCACTCATTACAGGTAAATCTACCACATATTCTGTCAACTATTCTTTCGTCAGGAACCTCGATTGCGATTACATGGCTAACATTACAAATTTCAGATAGTGCCTCGGCTTGAGGAATAGTCCTCGGGAATCCGTCAAACATTACTCCATTTGAAGCATCAGGTTCTAACAACCTGTCTTTTATCAGGTCGATAATTACCTCATCAGGTACCAATTTTCCTTCATCCATAAACCGTTTAGCTTTGATTCCAGTTTCTGTTCCCTCAGAAACTGCTGCACGGAGCATATCCCCTGTGCTAACCTGAGGCATACCGGTTATATCCATAATTCGTTGAGCCTGCGTACCCTTTCCAGCACCTGGAGGTCCGAACAATACAATGCTGTCCATAAAGGGGCGTTGATAGTCTTAGATTTCATTGTTGGCCTTGTTGCGAAAGCCATTGATGCCCATAATATTGCCATTGCTCCATTGTCCACCCAGGAGGTAAACCCCCAGGAGGCAGAGGTGGCCCTTGTGCTGGTTGAGGTTGTGAAACAGGTGCAGGTGGCCTTCCTGCTGGCACAACAGATGGTGGACTGCCAGCTGGTACAGCCGAAGGTGGACGACCCTGTGGAGTCATGGCTGGAGCGGGTGCAGGTGGCAAGCTTGGTATTGAAGTTGCAAGTGCCTGGGCAATTTCTTCCGCTGATACTGAACCGCTAGCAAGGGACTCCTTGCCCACGACTGAATCCATAACATCACGCATCCTCTGTCCATCATCGGGTATGATATGAGCATCTGGAGATACCAATTCTTCTCCTGAATAATCCTTAGGAGCTGAGCGTTTCACGCGATATCCTATTACAATCACAATCAGTAATACCGCTCCAATTATTGAATATGCTACTGTTGGAGGTAAGACTCCAAACAAACCACCTTGAGATTTTGTATTCGCAACACTCATGTCGAGTGAAACAGTAGAATTACCGCAGGAAAACAATAGAGTCTCTTTTCCAGCTTCTGTAGATTCCTTCGAGGTAACAGATATTGTAATAGATTCTGATTCACCCGGTCCAAGACCACTGGTAGATGTTGATGAGAGGTCTAGATTCCAATCATTTGCATCAGTTTCTATTCCAAGTTCAGCGCTTAGTGGAACATTGCCTACATTAGTAATCACAACATCTTGTGAGGATGAACCTTGTCTTTTCACGCCAAGCAATGGTTTGGTAGATTCATCATATGTGATTTGACATTCAGATGATTCCAATACTCGAACAATGTAATTTTGCGATATTTGTAATGTGTCGTAGCTATTGTCGATTGTTGCATAAATTCCGACCTCAAACGCATTTTCAATCGCAGGCTGATTTACAGGTGGTTTAATTCCTATCTCGAGATTAACTTCCTTCCTCGGTTCAAGATATGTGGGAGGATTTGTGAAACCAATTTCCCAGCCGTCAGGAGCGATTGAATTTGACCAAGCAATACTGATTGGAGAATTACCTGTATTTTCGATTTTCAAAGTCGTGTATGAAAAGTCACCGTTTACATTTACATCTAATTGATTACCGTTGTCATTAGTAATCGAGAGGCTTAGTTCATCTCTAACTACCATAGTTGTTTGATTAATAATGAAATTAGAAGGACTTTGGCTGGTTTTTATTGAAAGATGATTCTCATCATTTCGTTCAGCAACAGGGGAAACTAAAACTTCAATTTTTATTGAGGACTGCTGTCCTGGTTGTAGATTTACTCCAACCTCTCTACTTTCAGTTAGTCCATCGTGATGTACTTGCAGAGTCCATGTTGTAAGTTCTGGCGAAACACGGATGTTCAGATCTAATGGTGCATTCCCTGTATTCTGGATTTCCAAAGTCAAATTTAGCCGTTCGGAATTTTCTACATTAACATCTTTAGCTATGGATGAAGGTCCTATTGGGACTCCACGTTGGTCGAAAAGATGAGTTTCAAATGATTCAAGCGCCTTAACAGTTAGCAATACCGTTTCACTGATGTTCAAATTAGGGTCTGCCTCGCTAGTTACATAGCAAGTAATTGAATCGGTGCTACCTGCAAGCGGTGAACCATTATCCACTGTAGGAACATAAAGGCGAACTTGCATTGGTAAATATTCAAGAATATCAAGTGCTTCAAATGAGTACGATGAAGAGTTAGATTGACCTAATTGTACCTGCCACCTATTTTGACTAAAACAGTCCAAATCATATATCGCAGGTGAATTACCCACATTTCTTACAGAAATCGAAAATGATGTGAACCCTCCAGGTTGAGCTTCTAATCCGCTGGTACCTGCTGGTGCAACTTGTGCATCTTTAACTTCTTCAACGACTAATCTTAATCTAATAACATGTTTAACAGATGGATTATTCGAATATTTTACAGTGACATCCATGACAAATGTCCCTGCCATAGCAAACCTTGGTGTTAGACCCGAGAGGTCTGCATCATCATCATTCATTGTTATATTGAGAAATAATTTGTCTCCATCTTCACCCATTGGTGACATTAAGAACGGACCAGATTGGTCTGAGAATTTTGACCAAGTGTCTATTGTTGGAAGTAAAACATCATCTCTTAATGGACTCGGAGATTGTACTTGCGAAATGTGCAAACTTACAGATTGGTTGCCTGTGCCTTCATGTTTCAAGACCACAGGCCAAGTATATCCTTCAGCTTGGGCAGGATTTATGGTTTGATTTACAGAATCAATATTTTCTTGTCCATTTTCATCCAATGTTACTAACCGAACTCCGAGGGCAGAAACCACGATTGTTGTGTCCTTTACGTTGTTATTTACTCCATTAGACTCATCATTAATCTCAACGACGTCGTCATCTACATCAACAGTTAGTCGTAAATCATGGTCACCTGTTGAATTGAATGAATGATAAAGGTTGAATGAATCTATCTGACCAGGGCCCACAGATGATCTGACACCATCGAACAATGTTGTTCCTTCTGTCAAGTCCTCAAGTTTTACTTTGAATTGTCCCGTATCAGTATTACCTTGGTTTAACCAAGATAATCTTAGAACTATCAAGTCGTTCACAAGAGGAGATTCTGATGATGAATAGATTGACCCATCAAAGACTGTTAAATCGGATTTCATATCAATAGTCGCATCGCCAGTGACTACAAGTGAGAAGGATTGGTCGAGGCCACCCTTATGGGAAACCTTCACTTGCCATTTACCGGAACTTAGGGTATTATTTGGATAAAATTTGATTCTTTCAACATTATTCAATGAATCACTAACCCCGTTTGGTATTGATTCTCCAGAAGCAAAGACATTTCCTTTGAAAACTACACCGCTAGGTGAAATTAATTCAAGGTCAAGGTCATTGACTAACTTCGAGATATTCTGGTCTTCGTTAGCGCTACCTGCAATATCTGTCCAAGCAAGTGTGATGTCTAATCCTGAATTTGGATCCAAGTCAAACTGATAAAGCATTGAAAAACCAGCTGAAATGGTTCTATAATTTTCAAAATAAGTCTGAAGTTGGTCGCCATCATTCATCGGCATTACCGTATTAGATACCGAAATTTGCCCCCATCCTTCGACACCGTTCGGAATATCTGGAGTTCCCAAATCAAGCGCACCGTTTATGCTTGTAGCCTTCAAAAGAGAGGATGAAGGTGAACTAATTCCTACTTCTTCTCTGATAAATTCCCTTATCAGTGAAATTGAACCTCCTGCAACGGCAGTTGCTTGGCTTGTTCCTGACAATGTCATGTACAATCCGTTACCATTTGCATGAGTACCACTACCGCAAGAACCTCCTAAAGCAATAGCCGCTTCTTGTGCTCGTCCTGAACAAATCATTACACCTGGGGCCACTAGATCAGGTTTGATTCTTCCATCCTTGGAAAGTCCGTTAGCAGAAAAGTTAGCAACGCTTCCCGAAGGATTTGTTGTAGATGCCCCCACTGAAAGAGCATTTTTCGCAGTAGAAGGCGCCATTACCTTGGATGATTGCTGATTAGCATCATCACCTGCAGTAAAAATAGGCAACATATCAGGATTGTCTTTGACAAATATATCTACAGACCTTGAATCAGGAGTATATTGACCATGATAGCCATTGAGACCCCATGCATTAACAGAAACACGAGAACCTTCCTGCTCTGCATGCTTTAGCATATCGTATATTGAACCCAACCTACCAAATGCTCCGGAAGGGTCGTGTTCGAGAGCATATGCTACTATGTATGCACCGGGGGCTATTCCTTTTCCATCTGAACTACCCGAACCATCGCCAGCTAAAGTGATTGCAACGTGAGTTCCATGTCCTGAATTAGAATCGGCGGGACTCGGGTCGAGCCCGAACTGTGTGTAAACGCCTGCAATTCTTCCAAAGATATCCGGATGGTCTTGGTCAATTCCAGTATCTGTGAATGATATCTTTTCTCCAGAGCCATCCAATCCCAAAGAAGAATTTAGCACTGCAGGGATCCCCACTATAGCACCTGCTACCGCATTAGTAAGGCGCAGGTCAACAGTAGGTTGTGACCATATTATCCGTCCATCTTGAGCGAGATAGTTGATATCAACCTGGCCTTTGATTTCACACAAATGCAAGCCACACCATACTTCATCTGCACCTTTCAATACTAAATCCGAGGCCAAACCGTCTAATGCGTCTTCCTTCAAGTCCGGAGCTGGAATAGCAGCGATATAATTAGTACGAGAATCAATCTCGTTTGAAATTCGCCATCCAGGCATCATTTGACCAGCCCATCTTACTTCCTCTTCATGTTGTATATTCATCAAATCGTTAGGAGATTGTAATCGAACTAACCAAGTGGAAGAACCAAGATTGTCTAATATGAATAGATTATATTTTTTCACCACGATATCGAAAGTAATCTGCGTATGGTCATGGAACTGGACAATCGCCATACCGGTATCCAAATAATCGTTTGATTTGTCAAAATTAGATTTTGGTATGCCATCTACTACAGGGTCGAAAGATACCGATTGAAAGTAGATATTGTAATCAACTGGTTTGAGTCCAGATTCGAAGGTATCTATCGGTTCAATTGTATGCCAATTTGATGCCACTTCATCTAAATCAATAGATTGGGATTTTTCTTCGGTTTGAATAGCGCTTGTAAGAGGCGACAAAAGCATGATAGAGACCAAGAATAATGCTCTCTTACTTGCCAACATAATAAGTCCGAAAAACTTTCCATACTTCAATGCAAGCCCGATTTGAGCATGAATGTTCAATTGAACATAGCAGAAATTGCAGCATCAGTCTTGGAAACTGATTTTTCCCAGTCTGTTTCCGTTCCCATCAGTGCCCTTATGGCGTCTATGTTTTCAGGAATAACATCTGATTCTTGGTGAATAGCTTGGAAGTAATATAGATTATTCCCTACCAATTTTACACCATCTTCCCAGACAAAGATTTCATGTAGATCGCCCCAAGTTCTACCGATGTCCCTTGCAAATTCCATGACTTCTGCTGTTGTGGTTATTCCAGTATCATTACCGTTCATAACAATGACTCTCGGGCTTGATTTCCACATTTCAATTATGCTTTCAGTTGTCAAACCATGGCCTTCTGGTAGAGTTGCAACAATTGAATGAACGTGCATAATAGTCGTAGGAACTGCAACTGCTAATGAATTGATTTCAATCTCCGGTTTAACTGTCATTACGTCTGGCCCGTGATGACTTGGAACTTTCAAAACAGGTTTGATTGCATTGATTGGTCCCTTTTTTGAATCTCCTGGGTCAGCAGCTCTTCTAATCATTGTGCATTCAACCTTAAGAGAACCACATGCATCGTATAGCGGAACGAGTGTTCGTGATAATCCGGTTGTATTACACGAAACTACCCTTGTCCCTTCTTTGTTCAAATTCTCAATATGGTTTGCACATGAGGTGTAAGACAATCCCGTCATTTCATGCTTTTCGCCACCTTGAAAAATCCATTTTACTCCAGCATTCTGATATTTTGCTTTATTTTCTGCTCCGAGTTTCCCTGGAGAGCAATCCACTACTATATCTGCGACTGAAAGTAAATCACTCAATCCACCATTGCAATCATATCCTGCTTTAGCAAATGCGGAAATTTTGTCTTCATCATCAAATGTGCAATACAAAGGATATCCTTTTCTCACAGCAAGGTCGCAACCAAAGGAAGGCCTTGTTTTTGTTACACCTATTATCT
>JAPOHM010000185.1 GCA_029979405.1 Methanobacteriota archaeon | reverse complement strand
GTGATGATCAATCTGATGCCGACATAACGGATGCGGAGAAATCGCTTCAATACACCTTACCTAGACTATTCTTCGACCAAATATGGAATCATCATTCAACCGGAGTAAAGTCAAAAATTCGACCCTTAAGATCAATTATGTCCTATGATAGTGATAATGGTGGGACTCCAATTCGCTTCGGAGGAGTTAGCACACAGTTCAAGAAATACCACTTTGGAGTTGGGCTTCAAGGCGGCGTTACTAATCATTTGGATTCAATCATCAAGTGGACCAGTCATGTATTGCCGGACGATGATCCTTTCAAAATGTTGAGACCTGTCAAAAAACGTAAGCTCCTAAAAAAATATCTCAAAGACACACAAAAGTATGTCTATCTTGATGCTGGCAAAGTCGTACTTGAACCTCGAAATGATGAACATTTCAGAATTTGCAAAACTTGTCGGCAAGTCAGATTAACACCTCTTATGGACAATTCTCACTGTGCGAGATGTGAATCGAATCACGGATTCAAAGAACGGGAGGATAGCACTCCAAATGAAATGGCTTACCTTGACCAAAGAATAGATGTTTGGAAAGAACGAGTTGATACGCTGACTTCGGAAATTACTGACCAGGATCGCAAGCCTTCTCTGAATATTTTTAGAACTGAGGAACACACGGCACAGATTTCCGAAAAATACAACAAGAGTGACGTATTTTCAACAACAGAATTGCACGAGCTTCAATTTCAAGATATTCCTGTCATAAGTGGATCCTCCCGTTACAATGTGGACTCGCCTCCGATTGACATTCTTTCATGCACAACAACAATGGAAGTTGGTATTGATATTGGTAGTCTGACGGCAGTCGCACTGCGGACTGTACCTCCTCATTCGTCAAATTATCAGCAAAGAGTCGGGCGTGCGGGGAGGGGTTCAGCATCTTTGTCCGTGGCCATGACTTACATCGATAACTCATCCTTTGCCATATCAAAATTCAACAATCCGTTGGAAATTGTTCGCAATCCATCGAAACCACCACGATTATACAGCAACAACAAGAGCATCATGAGGAGACATCTTAATGCATCATTCTTCCAATTATTTACCAAACCGAGTGGGCAATATGATCCGATTAACTTGGTCTTTGGAGAAGTTGATGAATTTGATGGCAACATTGGTCAACTTATGGAGAGCTTAGGGTTGGTTTCTGAATTCATCAGCGAGAGTTCAACTTCTCCATACAATCGAGAGAAGTTGAAAGAATGGATTAAAAAAGAGGTGTTGGTATGAGTAAATCAGCAATTGAAAAGATTCTTGAATCTATCAAATTTCAAATTGAGGATGAGGGAGAACGGGAGACATTTGTCAAGAACGTCGCTCGTGCTCTGATAAAGAGACTGAAATCGATTGATGCCGTATCAAGTGATGAATCTCTCATAGAGTATCTCATGGCCAAGGGCCTCTTTCCGACATTTGCCTTCCCACTCGATGTTGCGGTTTTTGAAGCAAAAGGGACAAAGAAAAAGAAGGAAAATTCTAAATTTTCTGAACCCCACATCTATGCTCGAACTTCTCAAGATTTGAAAGTAGCCTTATCTGAGTACGCACCTGGGAGAAAAATAGTTATCAACAAGCAAAGCTTTTTGATAAATGGAATTGGTAAATCTTTTCCAGAGGATCCTATAAATCACATGAGTTCTGAAGACCTTCATAAATTGCATTATGACAAAGAAACGGGAGAGTTAGAAGACTACGCAAGAGATTGGAAATTCTACAATCGTTGTATTTCGGAAAATTGTGGAGTAGTCTTTCAAAGTACTGACCCAGGATTTGCTTACGGAGACGATGCCTCCTGTAAGGCATGTATTTCTGCAGGTCGCGAACCGAATGTGACTGGAACACGGATAATTACGCCCGAAGTTTTTCGACCACTCATCGTACCTCATGATGATGATGGAAGAGCTATGAAAGGAATCAGTCAAAGAGGGTTTACCAACAGTGGCGAAATAGAAATGAAAGCTGAAGATGACTCAGATGATGCTGGTGTAAGAACAAGAACAAGTGCAGCAAAACTACCAACGCCCCTCAATAATTCAGAATCTGAAGCTGAGGAGAAGACCTTGATTCGGGATAAGACAAACGTTGATTGTGATTATGCTTCTATCCAAGTCTACATGTTAGGGCCTGATGATGAATTGTTTGAAGGTACACGTCTACTAGTCACGAATAATGGACCCTCGGAAGAAGGGTTTGATGTTTGTAGTAAGTGTGGATATGTCCCTACAAACGGAAAGTTTGAGGCGCATCATCGACCTTATGCAATTACAAGAGATGATCTCCGTGCACATGTGAGCAACGTTGATGGCTTTAGTGGAGATGAATTCGATGCACGAGTCAAGGAGTTGACTGAAGATTCAAACTCAATATGTAGTGGGTTAAAATCAGAACCAATGATCTTGGGGCATGAATTTAGAACCGACGTTATAATATTCCGCATACCTGTGAAAGAACCTCTGACCACGGATTGGAGTACAAATGCTTTCCATTCTGGCTTGAAAGCAATCCGCGAAGCACTCATAACAGAAACTACGAATGTACTAAATCTTGTAGAACGAGAAATATCGGGAAATTATCGAAAAGTTACGCTTACCGATAATGAGGGTAAATTACACATGTTCATCGATTTCTTTCTCTATGATTCCGCTTCTGGTGGAGCAGGTTTAGTCAGGCAAATAAATTCAGAATTTGCAGAGGAAATTTTTGAGGCTATTGAGAAGAGATTGGAGGGTAGAGAGTGCACTGGTTCGAAACCTTGTCAAAGAGTTTGTACTGGGTGTCTGTTAGATTTTAGAAATCAGGTTGATCAAGAATCTATGAGCAGAGTGCTTGGTCATCAAATGTTTCAATTTTTCAAATCTGGCACTAAGCCTGATTTCAAAAACAATGGGTATAGTAGCGGTGAGTCCGACCAGGTGGGTTTATTGATTGACATCCTCGATTCAGTTTATACGAACTTCACCTTTGAAAGACTACTGGATGATG
>JAPOHM010000123.1 GCA_029979405.1 Methanobacteriota archaeon | reverse complement strand
TCTTTTTACCTTTATAACATGCTCCATGGGCTTGGGCGGCATCCTCAATTAAGGCTATACCGTGCTTATCGCATATTTCTCTAATTCTTGGTGAAAACGGTTGGCCAAAAATATGAACTCCGATTACAGCTTTCGTATTTTTAGTGATTTTTGCTTCGACATCTGCGGGACATATGCACCAGTAATCCTCCTCGATATCTGCAAAAACCGGAGTTGCACCCACCAAACTCACGCATGTAGCGGTTGAAATGAATGTCATTCCTGGTACAATTACCTCATCGCCTGGCCCAATATCGAATAATCGAAGAGCCGCCCAAAGGGCAGCTGAACCACTCTGACAAGGTACCGCTGCAAGTGCTCCACACCATGTAGCGAATTCTTCTCCGAAACCTTTCGATTGTGGACCTTTTACCCAACGTCCGCTTGATAGAGTATTGATTGCAGCCTCTTGGCATTCATCATCCCAAAACGGCTTTGCAAGTGGAATGCGCTCCATGTCACGGCGAAAATGTTACCACGCTTGAGTGTGTCTGATAACTGTAAATTTTGCAGTCATCCTCAAGAGGGTATGCACAATTGGAGGGACTATGTCGGAAGAGGAACCCACACATCTTAGGGACCTCGTCGACGAGATTTTAGAAAATCCTAAGGAAAAGCCAAAGAAGAAAATTAGGGCAAAAGGAATGCTACTTGGTGAGAGAAGGGACAATGGAGATATTATTCAGATAGACAAGATGGTTTTAGCAAGACATGCTGCTATGTTAGGATCTACCGGCTCAGGTAAGACGGTGATGGCAAAGACTGTCATCGAAGAAGCTGCGCTATCTGGCATTCCCTCTTTAATTTTGGACCCTCAGGGAGACTTGGCAAGACTTGCTCTCGGTATCGACGAGGAGGATTTGCGTCAACACGGGGGAGAAGTTGACAGAATGAAGAAGCTGATGTCAAAAATGGAGGGAAGAATCTGGACCCCATTACGTTCGAAAGGTCTTCCGTTGTGTATCGACCCGTTTCGCTCACCTCCTGCGGATTTAGACCCAGAAGAAGCGATTACTGCTTGGGATATGGTCGCTGCTGGATTTAGTAACCTGGCCGGGTTTGATGTTGAAAAAACACAAGGTAAAGTAGTCAAGCCCTTCCTTTATGAAATTCTTGTTCACGGAACGAGATTAGGTCTCGATGTAAGTGATTTTCGCGGATTAGCAAAGGTTGTGAAGGAGCCTCAGGAAAATTTCACCCGAGTGTTATATCCTGAATGTTTTATTGATTTTGAGGAAGGTGAGGCTCCTGAATTACCGGCATGGGACGAAATCATGTATGAACATGGGCTGAGAGATTATGATGAAATGCTACCAAAATCAACAAGAAATGATCTCGCAAGAAGATTGGCGGCATTTAGCAGTGGAGTTAACCAGCTATTATTTTCTAACGGAGTGCCAATAGACATCGATTCATTTTGCGAGCCTGCGATGCCCGGTAAAATACCTCTAAATATCGTTTACCTAAACACCATTCAAGATGAAGCGCAGAAGCAATATTTCGTCCAAGAACTATCAAGAGAATTGTATGATTGGATGCTTACACAACAACCTGCGGAAGGGGAGTTGAAATTATTGTTCTTTATGGATGAAGTTGCCCCTTATTTGCCTCCTCATCCAAGAAATCCTCCGGCGAAAGACCTGATTAAATTAATATTCAAACAAGCGAGAAAATACGGAGTTGCATGTGTTTTAGCGACGCAAAACGTATCTGATGTCGACTACAAAATTCTTGCACAGGCCAATACCACATTCATCGGAAGATTCACTCAACCCCAAGATGTTGAAAAGGTTAGACACTTGCTACAGGAAAGTGGTGGCGACCAAAGTTTGGTCAAGGAATTGCCAACATTAGGCCCTGGGCAATTTCAAATGGTTGCTCCGGATGTCGACCCTGCCCCCATACCAATTCAGTGTAGATGGCTATACACCGACCACGGCGCTCCACTAAACGAAGAGCAAGTGGAGGAAGTTACGACTCCAGAAATAAGAGCTTGGGCTAAGGCAAGAAGTAGTGGTGTTGGAAGGTCTCGTGGAAAGGGCGCCGCTGCTGCTGCTGCGAAGGGTTCCGTCTGGAAAGGCGATACGGGAGAAGACACAGTAAGTATCGTTGAAGCGGCGCGAATAAAGTCGATTGGCGGAATGACTGCTGCCGCTCATGGCATAGTCGATGATTCAGCCTTCGAAGTGAAACTGATGGGTGGATTGTCTGTTCTAAAAGACGGAAGAGACCCTTTGTATGTAATGCAGGCAACGGTTAACGCAACAACCGCTCTAATCATGGCTTGGACCCTCGTAGCACTGATGGTTGCTTGGAGAGATTCATCACTTGAGTGGTGGTGGCTCGCAGGGAGTTTCGTTCTGACTGCGAGTGTTGGGTTGGTTATTTCACTCGAAATGCTACTCTCTCATGATGGAGTATTACTTTTGAAATTGTCAAAATTTGCTAGATGGTCACAGGTCATCATTATTGCGTGGCTGTGGGGATTGTTCTACTGGTCTTTTAACGGCTTGAATCTGCTTGGTGCAGAGCCTCTGCTTGAAGTGGTGGTTGTTTGGGTAACCTTGTTCCTCATAATCGACTTATGGAATCGATTTAAACTTGGAAATATCAAGTGGAATGGAGGAAATGCTCTTTCGAAATTACGGGGTTTAACAGCCGTGTTGACAGATTCTCAATTGACCGAAATGCAATCTAATTCAAAGCAAATTCTAGCAGGGATGAGATGGATTCTTGACCTAGCGACTCTTACTTGGTTGTGCGTCTTATTGATTGAAGAGCCGAGTGGGAATTGGGCAAGACCAACCCTCTGGCTCGCATCACTTTACGGCTTGACTTTTGGTGCTGAAACTTGGTTGCGATTACGAGGTAGGCTTCCTAACTAAGACCTTTGGTCATCAAACTCATAACCAAATTTTTCGATCTCAAAGGCGCATTGAGATGCGATGAAATCTTTTGTTTCGTCATCATACATTATCGAATAGTGGTCCTTTGTTTTCCGAGTGTACCCTTTGGCACGAGGCAGAGATAGTTTAGGTAAATTCAACTTTGACATTACGTTATCAAGGCCGTTTTGTAAATCTTCGAACTTTATCACGTGGTCCACTACTACTTCGCCATCTATCATGTAAATATCTTGATCTGTAATCAGTTTCCTTGGTGCATTCATTATGTATTCTGAAAATGAAGTCGATTGATCGATTGCATGTCCGTCTGCCCGATTTTTCTCCCACCAATACATGGAAACGGCTTTGTCCCAAGGATTTCTTACAACACAAAAAGAGGTGTATTCTTCAAATTTCGCTTTGCCTATCCGATGTTTAACTAAATCTGCCGTACAGTGATGGTAATGGAATGCCCACTCCTTTCTAAGCAATAATCCAATTATCCCACGAATTCCCAATTTGAATGGTGAAACCCAACGGTTTTGTGGCCCTCTAAATCCAAGTTCACTTCGCAATTCCTCATCTGCTGGGTCATTTGGAGAAATTATGTCATTTGGTCCACAGTGTTCTGACAAAGCGATTTCGATACTCGTACCAGCGGTTTTCCTCGTCTTCATGAAAATGAATTTGTGTCGATGTGAAACAATCATGATAACGTTCTGGCTCCATACACTTTGCTTAAAAGTGTTTAGAAAATGCGAACATTTGATGTCCTCCGATGGTTTTGTTTTACTAGAGTGGAATGAGTTGCCACAAGAAGAAATGCTGGATAGAGCAAACAAATTATTTCTGGAAATGAATTCTAGACGTACGACTCGCCATTTCTCTTCTCGTGATGTCCCTAAATATCTAATTGAACAAGCGATTATGTGTGGCTCTACCGCCCCGAGTGGAGCTCATTTACAGCCGTGGACATTTGTTGCTGTTAGCGATAAAGAATTGAAGGCAAAAATGCGGGATGCTGCTGAAATTGAGGAGAGAAAAACCTACTCTGAACGGATGCCTGAAGCTTGGCAAGAAGTCTTGGAACCACTAGGCACCGATGCAGTAAAAGAGCACATGACCGATGCTCCATGGGTTGTAGTCTTGTTTCGACAATCAAAGCGGGTTAGGAGTAATGGTGAAACCGGCCCAACTTACTACTCCACAGAATCCTGTGGAATTGCGGCTGGAATGTTCATTCATGCAATTCACAATATGGGTTTAGTTACACTAACTCATACACCATCTCCGATGGGTTTCTTGAGAGATATTTTGGGTAGGCCTGACCATGAGCATGCTATGCTAGTCCTACCAGTTGGATACCCTGCTGCAGATGCAATGGTTCCTGATATCTCAAGAAAATCTCTAGAGGATGTATCTGTATTCTTTGAGTAATCACAGAGCAGTGATATCATTTTTATCAGTGGAAACGCCCAGGTCGCTCACGGCTTTGTCGAAAACATCCGCTGTGATTTTTCCATTCCTAACAAGGGACGATAGTGCTGCAAGAGTGATACTTTGAGAATCTATCTCGAAGAATTTTCTCAAATTTGGCCTTGTGTCCGATCTCCCAAATCCGTCAGTTCCTAACACAACATAGTCTCCGCCGACCCACTGTCTAATCATATCTGGGACTGCGATTTGATTGTCGCTAACTGCAATCGTTGGATATTTACCATCACCGAGCATTTCTTCTACATATGGTTGCTTTCTGTCCGCAGAAGGATTCATTCTATTTTCTCTTTCACAATCAAGCCCTTCTCTTCTTAATTCACCATAAGAGGTAGCTGACCATATCTCAGACAAAACCCCATATTTCTCAAGAATTTCAACTGCAGCTAAAAGTTGTAGCATTATCGGGCCTGAACCTATCAATCTCACAACTGGGCCCTCTTTCTTTGGAATGCTTCTCAGCTTGTATAGCCCCTTGACGATTCCCTCATCAACACCGGTAGGTTTTGGTGGCATGGGGTGATTTTCGTTATACACCGCGATGTAATACATCACATCTCTTTCATCTACATACATTTC
>JAPOHM010000140.1 GCA_029979405.1 Methanobacteriota archaeon | reverse complement strand
CATCTTATGAAAGAGAAGATGGAGTATTGTTTTGCTACAGCCTTCTTGATGGAATGGGAGGTGGAACAAGCGGAGAAAAGGCAAGTGAAAATGCTGGTCACGCTTTTGCTGAAGTTGTTGAATATATTTCGAGAGATTTCACCACGGCCACACTATTTGACCAAAGAAAGAAATCTTGGGACCTATGCGTACAATTAGCAAACAAATCAGTTGAGTACGTAGGTATAGTAGAAGGTGGAAAAAGTGGTTCAACCTTGACAGCACTATTAGTTTTCAAGAGTAAAGACGGTGCTGTGGCGTGGTCGGATTTAGTTCACGTTGGAGATTCAAGGATGTATTACTCCACTGCAAATGGTTGGAACTTGTTAAGTGAAGACCACTCGATGACCGGAGAAATGGTAAGGGCCGGTTATATTCAATTGCATGAAGTGGAATCAACTCATGGAAGTAATGTTTTGACAATGTCCTTAGGAAGTGACAATGAATGCAAACCACAAATCCAAGAAATTTCTCTGTCAAAGGATTGTCTTGTAATTATTTGTTGTGATGGAGTTTGGGGGCCTTTGCACAATGAACACGGCCTTGAAGTCCCAGCTTTAGCAGAAGGAATCAGCAATATCCCTGGACTGATGATCAAGGATGCTCTGGATAGAGGGAGCACGGATAATTGCAGTTTATTGATTGCAACATTGTAATCAGATATCTATTGATTCAATTCGTTTTCTTCCTTCTGGGTTTGAAATATTTGCCAAGATTTCTTCTTTGATTTTTCTAGCCTCATTCAAGTCGCCTCGGTCGGCCAATAGGACACATAAATGGTAACCAGCATTATTCTTAGCCCCCGTGTTAACGGCATTATTCCAAACATCTCTGTAATGGAAGATAGCCATATTCATCGCATCTTGTCGGTCTGATTTATTCGTTAAACGCTGATATAAATCGAAATAGTGCTCACCAAAAACCAGGTTTGCTTGTTCATCATGAGGATCTAGGCTCAAAGCCTGCTCGATGTTCGTTTTCATCTCGTTGAGTTTTCCTCGTCTAGAATTACACAATCCTAGAAGAGACAGATACGGGACGCAAGATGCGTTTAAACCATCAGGGGAAATATCTGAGATTTGCTTTTTTAACTCCACAGCAATCGAATCTAATTCTCTTGCAATGTTGTTTGATTTGGTCGAGTTCTTAATTCGTCTTCGGATTTCATTTATCTTTTCATCCTCAGTAAGATTTTCCTGATTAGAGCCGTAATAAATGTTGATTACACTGTCATTAATTACGTTGTCAGAAAGAGAGACTGAACCGGCAGACTCACTTTCCCTCACACTTTTGGGTCTTCATCACCACTCTTTTCTGATTCTGTTGTATATGCATCAGATGACGCCTTTACATCTGATTTTCTCAATTCAGCAAGTTGTTTCAGAGCCTCGATTGCAACTTGACTATCATTGGTAGAACTAGCGATATTTGCTAATGTGTCTAACATTTTGTCGCTCATGTTTGATTGAGTTTGTAGCCTATCTTGTTCCCGATTTGCATCCATTTCCATTCTCTTACGCTTATTTTCCTGAACTTTGGCAAACATGTCCATAGCTCTCTGGGTCTTTGAATCAAGTTTATCTTGTTCAAGGTCGTGTGCGAATTTTACATTATCTTGAGCCATTTGTTGCTGTCGCTCTTGGTTTGCAAAGTTTTGGTCCATTTCCATTTGTTTAGTATCTAGTTGGTTTCTTGCTAATTCCATAGCGTGCATTGATTCAGCCAGTTGTTCGTCCCTTCTGATTGAATGAAGTTCAGCGTTGTGATTTGCTTGTCTTAACTCTTGGTCACGAATCTGGTTCCACCTTGCCCTGTCAACTTCGATATTTGCCTCAATCTGCGCTAACTCAGCAGCCGCATTTTTCTTTGCGTCTGCTGTTAATTCAGCAACATGTAAGTTATGCAGTAATTCGAATTTACGAATTTGACTGGAGAGGACTTTGTCAGCGTGCTCTTGCTCGTTCTCTCCGAGTAAGTGATTCTTACGAGCAAGATTTTCTAGGTCAACCTGCATTTTGTCCAATCTTTCAGTTTCAGTATCCATCCAGTTAGACCAAGCGGATGATATGCTGAATCCAAAGGAGGATGCAGTATTTCTCAATGCTATTTGCAACGTAGATGCTATGTCTTTGCTAACATTTACATCAGATCTAAGTTGTTCTAAGGTTACAGAATTAAGTATATCTTGGTTAATTTTAGTTGAAGCCTCTTGAATTAAACTACGAGATATGTCAGCCAATGTAACAGTGGTTGTTCCTTTAGCCGCCATTTGTAACAACTTTGGACATGATTCACGGTCGAACATAATTCGAATGAATCCCATACCTTGTACTTGCTGACCATCACTTGTTTTTCCATTTAGAGGTAGCATTACATCATGAGGTCCAAGGAATACAAACAAGAAAGAACGTGAAGGATTTTGTTTACCAAAGAATCTTGAAATTGCTCCTAATCTTGGGTTGATTTCCATTTCTGTTTGGGTAGCAACTCCTGCCACTCGTCCTCCTTCCAAAACGACGCAAGCTTCGTTTGGTTTCAGTACAATTTTGCTACCGTTAGGTACGTGTTTATCCATTACATATTGTGCAATCACTGTCGGGTTAGTTCTCCACTTATAGTTCATTTATCTCACTCCAATATCACATTTCTATGCGAAAAATGATTTCTCGCACCGGTTAAATTTTGTTTTAGGGAACGAAGATTTTTCTTTACCTCATCTTCATTTGAATCAAACATCAATTCCTGGACCTCATTAACCTGGTTAGTCACTTTTACCAATCTTTCAAGTGTTTCGAGGTCATGTTCTATTAACTTCTTTTTTGCTTTGCGATTAAGGTTTGAATTAATAGAATGAAGCGCTTCTTTACTAATTGACATCTTTGTGTCATCAATAGACTGGTCGATGATGCTCAACATATTCTCGCTAATATCACGAGCATCTCGCATCTTTTCTTCATGTGCAGTTGTTTGTATATTCTCAACATGTCTTTTGATTGTCTTTAGTCTTCGTTCAATTTCGTTCCTGAAGCTTTGGTCGTCTTCTACAGCACTCTTGGAGGTGTATCCACCATATGTGCTAAACAAAGCCTTAGTTGCGAGCAATGCCGCTTCAACTGCTATGTCCATGTATTATAGTAAGTTATGGTAATATTTAACACCATTCTTCTGTGAGAATATTGGGTTATTGCATAGTATTTCCATTGGTGTAAGTTGAAAATACGCCGATTATGGGGTTCGAACCCATGACCTTGGGATTAACAGTCCCACGCTCCACCAACTAAGCTAAATCGGCAGACCACCCGAAAAGCAATTCCTATATGATACCATCCATTGAACAAGGGGATTGATTAGGAAATAATTTCAATGATTCTGCTTTTATTTTCAGGGATTTTGTCTGAAATAATCACAGCACTACGAATTGATTCAAGAAAATTTTCAGAAATTTCATACTCTGAATCAAATTCCAACAATTTTTCTCCCTTTTCAACAAATTCTCCGATATTCTTAGCCAGTGCACATCCAACTCCGTGATTGATATCTTGGGAGGCTCCAGTTCTTCCTGCACCTAATTCACAAAGAACCATACCTATCTCATAAGCATCGATAGAAGACAAGTAGCCCGAAGAACTTGCTAAAATTTGTGTTTTTATCGGGCTTCTTTTCAGAATATCCCATGGCTCTGCGATTAATTTCTCAACCGTGTCTTGTTCAACTCCCTGGCGAATGCACATTGCTTTGAATTCATGCAATGCCTTTCCATTTTGAATGACCTCTCTAATATCATATCCAAGACCGTCTGCTTGTGAGAAAATCAGTTCCATCGTGTCTTTTGGGCCTTCGTTTTTCAAGCATTGAATGCATTCAGCTATTTCGTGGCTGTTTCCAAACATATTACCTATAGGATTATCCATTTCAGTGATTTGTGCAGTCACTCTCATGCCTAATGAATTTCCTGTAGCAACCATGGATTTAGCAAGTGCTTTTGCGTCTTCATGTGTTTTCATGAAAGCCGCCTTGCCACATTTAACGTCTAGAACTAATTTTTCCAGCCCTTCTGCAGCCTTTTTTGAGATAATTGATGCTGTTATCAAACCTATCTGAGGTACGGTGGCAGTAATGTCTCTTATCGAATACAGTATTCTATCTGCAGGAGCAATCTCCTCGGTTTGTCTAGAAATGAAACATGGATTTTCTACCATTTCTTCGAATGATAGACCCGTGTTGAATCCTGGAATTGCTTCCAGTTTGTCGATGGTTCCTCCTGTATGTGCTAAACCTCTTCCTGCTAACATTGGAACTGTCGCTCCACACGCTCTTAGAGCAGGTGCAAGTATTATGCTCATTTTGTCACCAACACCGCCCGTTGAATGCTTGTCTACTCGATTTTTTTCTTTGGGCATTTTTCTACCGGAATT
>JAPOHM010000202.1 GCA_029979405.1 Methanobacteriota archaeon | reverse complement strand
TAATTCTTTTTCATCTATATATTCTTCAATAACTTCGTGTCCAGCTTTAGTCAATACTGAAACTGCTTCTGGAGCCATCCCATCGGTAACAGCTATTCTTGCCATTAAACAGGTTCTGAGCGAACCTAATCCATGAACATTCTTGAATAGTGAGCGCTCCCATTGATTTGTGGCATCAGAAATTGACTTTAGTGAAATTCTGATTGCTGTCGGAATTCTCGCCCTGCCTCTGTTACTTGCACTACCTGCGAAATTACTTTACAATACAACGATTTTAGGAATAGGACCTGCTGAAAGAACTTATAGGTCAACCGTTCAAAAAATACTAGATGCCGGAATGCAAATTGAACAATTTAGAGAACTTTTAGATGATGAAGCAAGACGCTTAGGAATTAGACCCAGTAGAGCAAAGTTAAACGAAACTGACATGCTTTATCCGCTGTCATTAGCTCATTTCTTACTTATTCCAATGATTTTCATTTTACCATTCATTGCAATCGTTTCCCTTCCAATAATAATCCTAGGGATACCGGTATTATTCTTGATGGAAATTATTCTGATTCGAAGGAAACTTTTGATCAAAGGAATTTCATTACTTGAAACGTGGGGAGGGAAGCAAATTATCCACATCCCAGATGCTGGATATAATCATTGCAGTGGCGACTCAAAAGTTCTTGATGCATCTAACTTAGCGGTACATTTCCATAACGTTCCAAGAGTTGTCTTCATCGGCCTATTCTCATGGCTAATCATACATTGGATTCTTCGTTTAGATTCGTTGTTCTATGAATTTTTGATTGCAGGTATCTTTTACATATTGCTACTCGGAGTTGTGGGAATAATAACCACCGCTTTGGAATCTAATCTGATCATTGTTGACCCTGCTAGAGGGAGAATTATTCCTGTTTCTGATTGGATAGACTCATTACTTACTCCGGTAATAGGAGTTGGATTACTCTTCCTTTTGGGAAGAGACTTGATGACTGAAGCAAGAGATGGAGGGAATACTCAACTCTTCGCTCTTACCGTACTATTGGTTCTTTATTGTGCCACTGCGGTTGGTGTAACCTTTCAGTGGGGATACAATCGTTGGAATGGTAAAAATGTAAGGAAAGAATTCGAGCAACAAGTAATTGATGAACTAAATCCACATTCCTATGATTTAACCAGAAACAGAGGCAGAATTCAACTCAATGTTAGGTCGACTATGGCAGAAAGGTCAGTTATTGTCGACACGATAAACGAGAATTTTTCGTTCACAGATTTGGATAATTTGCCCTCAGCTCATGAGGATATAGTGAGAAAGCCTGACAACCCACTTTAGTTTAACCAAGGGATTTCTTCTGGTATTTCCGCAAAAATATTGGCAGGTAGTGCAGTCTTGATTTTAGAAACAATACCCAATCCTTCACTGGTATCTGATTGCCATTTCGCATATTCCTCGTAAGACTTCATCATTAAAACCGGATTATTTTCTCGATTCCATCCAAGACTCATCATCTCAGTACCTGGAGGATCATGACCGGTGCAAACCAAAACATCACCTTCAAATCGCTCCAACACGTCAAGGGCTTGCCAGTGTATGTGTACTCTACCACTTGGTAAATCATCGCGGCCTACTCCCCCACTACCTGTGAACAAAAAATCTCCAGTAAATATGTAATTTCCACATTCAATAATCATCGAATCTCCTGTATGACCTGGTGCGAAGTGGAAATTAAATTCAACATCCCCCATTTCTATTGTGGATTCTTCATCAACATACATCGTTATGCCTAGTGAAGGTGTATCGTTCCACATAACATATTCACAACCAGTCATCTCTGCAAGTTGAAAACACCCGGTAATGTGGTCAGCATGAGTGTGAGTCGCCATAGCATATTCAAGTGTCAGATTTTGTTCTTCAAGTAGTGAGATGTAATCTCCTAAATTGTCCCAAACTGGATCGATTAGAGTAGCTTTATTGTGATTATCACAAACTACGAGATATGTCATTGCCCACATTCCCTCATTCAATTGCTCGACTCGCATAGCAATCCGTAGAGGTTGCATTACTTCAATTATTCATTTTGTGAATGCATGGGTTCAATAACCCCTGACTATGAGTCTCCGATGAGGGAAATTATGGAATTGGTATACTATGTTTTAATTTCTTTAATTACTGCACTGATTATTTGGTTTATGATGAACCAAAAGGCAAAATCAATGGTGATTGAAGCTCAAATGGAATCAAATATTCTACTTGCTGCGTATGAAGAAAAAGAAAGGGTCCGAGAAGATTCATTAAACGAGTATCAAGAAAAGATGAAAGATAGTTTCACCCTTTTAGCAAAAGAAGCATTTGAAGGTGCAGTCGCAAAAGCAAATTCAGAGAAAGTGAACTCTTTCAATGAAGTAACTGACGCCTTTGCCAAATCTCTCAAAGATTATTCAGATAACTTATCGAAGATGGAAAAAAATAATCTTGAGAGGGGAACAAGATTAGAAGAAAGGATAAGAGTGGTTTCGGAATTGGGGTTAAAGTTATCCGATGAGACGAATAATCTTACTCGTGCATTGAAGGCCGATTC
>JAPOHM010000236.1 GCA_029979405.1 Methanobacteriota archaeon | reverse complement strand
GAGAATCAGCTGAAACTGTCTTCGAACTGATAAAAAACGGTACAATACAAATGCGTGGAGAATGTTTGGATGAGCATAAGACATCGAGGGACCCTCAGAAAGGAGAAAACACTGGAAAGGACGGATGGTCAACAATTTCTGTCGGTGAAGATGGCAGTATTGAGGCAAAAGTAGATTCTGATTTCACACCAAACAGAACTGATGATGTTTGGCGAAATTGGAAAAACAAAATGATGGCTGCGGCTCAACAGTGCCAACAGCGCGGAGTTGATATGGGCGCATACAAGGACAAACTGGAAGACCTTTTCAAATCCGAAATGGATTGGAAAGAAATTCTAAGACAGTATCTTACGCCAATGTTTGACAGCACAAGGAAGTGGCTACCACCCAACAGAAGGCACGTTTACAAGAGGATGTACCTTCCTTCATTACGAAAAGACAAACAATTGAACATTGTAATTGCGATTGATACAAGTGGTTCAACTACTGGAGATATAGTCAAGACATTTGTTAGTGAAGTATTTGCCATTCTGAATTCGTTCGGTGGTTATTGTCTCAGGCTAATACAATGTGATTGGGACATCACAGAAGATACTGTTTACAATTCTGAGAGACCATTCATTCCAGAAGAGTTTTCACTGAAGGGCGGCGGAGGTACAAGTTTTGTTCCAGTATTCGATTTAATCAGTGATGATTTTGAAGATCCAGAAGTATTGTTGTACCTTACCGATGGCTATGGTTCAGCACCAGGAAAAAAGCCGAGATATCCCGTGATTTGGGGCGTGATTGAGAACGGAATTGTTCCAGCGAATTGGGGAGAATCCCTTTCAATTAACTTAGGTAATTGAGAAATTCGTCACCTTTAATAAGGCCTACAACGATATTACAGTGAAGGAATTATTGGCGAGCGGTTTATCGCATTTAGGCCGTTTATCGTGCCGATAATAATCAGTTGAGGGAGATGGAATAATGAGTAAAGGTAGTGAAAACAAGATTTGGAGAATTGTGGCTCGAGTTGATGATGAAATCATTGTCAAAGAAGCAAAAAGGAGAGGTAAGTTAGTGCGTTCAATAAGAAACGCTGTGGTTCAAAAATTGTGTAGGTCAGTAAATATTGATTACGAATATGGATGGTGGAAAGGTAGGTCAAACATTCCGAAAATAATGTTTGCAGACCTATTCTTAGGAGATGCTTTGCTTGTTATGGCAGACGATGTTATTGACGTGGAAGTTCATAATGTTCCAAACCAATTTTATCTGGTCGATGATGTCAGGGCAATCTTTTTTTCAGGGAACAAAATGAAGGCAGAGAATTTTGACTCATTCGGATTCTATCATTATGGTGAAGGAGATTCTGAAAAGTATCACTTACTTGGTAGAAATCTTTCTATCCCGTCTCATGTTACTGGTTCGAAATCACCTGAAAATGAAGAAGTCATTGCAATTTGTGATGCTGAAGAGGCATTTACAGAATGCCCAAGTTGCAATCAAACTGTACCTTTCGGAACCCTTGTTTTACTCACAGAAAATTACAGGTTATTGCCATCAAGTTGCTGTAACAAAATGTACTGGTATACAAATGACGAAGGATTTGGAGATGAATGGGCGTGATGCTATGCAAGCTAAACGGGATTACAATATTGAACAGGAGTTACAAACGACTCTTGATAATGGGGGAAACGTATGGGCTATCGGAGATGTTCACGGTCATGCTGACACCTTGGAAGCATTGTTAGAGAAATTGAATCTTCACTCTTTGGACCGTGTTGTCCTTCTCGGAGACATGATAGATAGGGGCCCCAAATCGAGTTCAGTAATTCAAATGGCAAAAAATAATCCACGAATTTTCTGCGTCTTAGGAAATCACGAAGACATGAT
>JAPOHM010000108.1 GCA_029979405.1 Methanobacteriota archaeon | reverse complement strand
GCCTTCATGGACGATTGATGGTTCAGACCCTGCATCTTGGCATGCATCTGTAGCAACAGCAAGAGAGTTCGCTCTCGAGGGAGGCGGGCCAACCCTAATCCACGTTGAAACAATGAGAGGTTGTGGACATGCTCACCATCATGATGATTTGTATCTCGGTTCAGCAACAGGTACTCCTCCGGGTTATGTCGACCGAGATTTGTTAGACTACTGGGAACAAAAAGATCCCATACCATCTCATCGAGATTTACTCCTCTCACTTGGTATTTCTGAAGAAGAAATACAAACGATGGAAAGTGAAGAACAAAATCTGGTTGATGAAGCACGTAACGACGTAGAAAATATGCAATGGCCCGACCCTGAAACAGTCACAATCGGTGTTACCTCACTTCATGATGCGGATACTCATGAAGACCATTTAAATAGATTGTCGGGGGAGAAAATAAGTGAAGAACACACTCCAGTATTGCAAGTTGGCGAGTGCTTACTTGAATATTCAGAGTCAGGTGGATGGACATATTCACGGGCAATACAACAGGCTATGTGTGATATCGCTGAGAGATATGGCGAACAAACAATATTCATGGGAGAAGATATGGAAGTTGCTGGGGCTTTTGGGATGAATATTCCTCTGAAAGCAAATGGGCATCAAGATAAACTGCTGGACATGCCACTTTGCGAAGCCGTCATCATTCATTCAGCAACTGGTGCTGCACTTTCTGGTATGAGGCCTATGGCAGAGATTCAATTTGGCGGTTTTGCCGCATTGGCTCACAATGCGCTGATCAACAATGCCGCTATGTTAAGATGGAGATGGGGTGCTAAAGTACCGATGACAATTCGAGTCCCCTTGGGCGCAAGAACAAGAAGTGGGCCATTCCATGCCAATATGATTGAATCATGGTATGCGAATGACCCTGGACTAATTGTAGTTGCACCTGGAACTCCACAAGATGCCTATGATTTACTCGTTGAAGCAGCAGCGATAGACGACCCAGTCTTGTTCCTCGAACACATTGGCCTGTACGGTCTTCGCGGTGGAAAGACAGGCTGGGGCAAAAATATCAATCAGAATGTCTTGACTGAAAATGTCAACAAAGCTATTGAGGAAGGAAAGCAATACAAAATTGGTAAATCCGAAATAATCAGAGGAGGCGAAGATATCACCATAGTAACTTGGGGTTCAATGCTTCACATAGCAAAGGATGTAGCAGACAAACTATCCGCTGAAGATATCGAAGTTGAAATAATTGATGTCCGAACATTAATTCCGTTTGATGCTGAAACATGCATTTCAAGCGTTATTCGTACTGGTCGACTGGTAATCTTACAGGAAGGACAATGGTTTGGAGGAATAGGGCACTCAATGCTTTCAAGAATTCTTGAGGACGCATTTTACGCTTTGGAATCAGTTCCTGTCGTAATTGGCGCATTAGACACACCAGTGCCTTTCTCTCCACCTTTAGAAAACCATACTATTCCAGATTCGGAACATGTAGAGAAAATTATTCGTCGCCTCTTAGGGCAATAAAGTTCGATATTGTAGCCCCAATTACTGGCCCTACAACGTACAATAACAAACCACCAGTCGATGTGACAATATTTGGCCCAAGGCTCCTTGCTGGATTCATTCCAGCACCTGTATATTCGCCGAATAAAAATGCCAATAATGCAACCATAGATCCTACTCCAAGGGCTAAAGTTGGAAGATTTTCCTTACGATTAACGAGTATGTGAATTGAATACATTAACAATAATGTGATTGATATTTCTATAAGGAAAGCTTCTGAAAGTGATACTGAATATTTGGTTTCTCCATCCATCACTATTAGAGCTGCAAGAAATCCACCAAAACATTGTGCGGTTATGTATCCTGGAAGTAATTTAGCCTCAAGGTCTCCTTTCGCAGCAAATGCGATTGAAACAGCCGGATTTATATGAGCCCCAGAATGTGGTTGGAATATCATTATTGCGACAAAAACTGCAAATCCAAACGTTATGCTAACCATTACACTATTCCAACCAATTGCGATTGAACCACAACCCAAAAGGACCATCAAAAATGTCCCAAGAAACTCAGCAAGGTACTTGTTCACAACCCCTCCCAATTATCATAGTTTGATTGTTTTTTTGTATATTATGAGAACCATCAAAGAGGTGTACTTTCTGGAGTCTGCATGGAGGGGGCGCCGGGGAAGGAACAAGGCATAGGCTCACTCTTACAATGGAATGCTTTTCTAATTGCGTTAGCGTTATTTGTCACATTATTCATTCTCGAGGGCATCACTACACTCAATGATTGGACAAATATCGGAATTTTACTCCTTCTGGTTGTTATTGCGATGGCATTGTTGATAACAAGTGCTGATTTCTTTGTAGAAGGTGCAAAAGGTTTAGCAAGAAGAGTTGGAATGGCTGAGGTCGTGATTGGGTTAACGATCGTAAGTATAGGCACTTCACTCCCTGAAATATTGGTAACTGCTACTGCTTCCGCATCATCTGATTCAGATCCTGCCTCGATGGATTTAGCAGTCGGTAATATCTATGGTTCAGTTTTAGTTCAAATCACGCTTGTTTTAGGAATAGTTGTTGCCTACAAACCTCTCGAGATAAGACCGGCATGGCTCAGAAGAGACGGATTACTGATGCTTGCATCGGTTCTAATGCTCTCAGGACTATTGTGGGAAGGCGGAGGACTTAGCAGAATCGAAGGAGCAATATTATGCTTGATTTACCTTCTATACCTTGGTTGGTTATTGTCGAACAAGGATAAGATTAGGGAAGATGAATTAGAACTCGTTGACGAAATCAAATCATCGGAATTCTCCTGGAGCGCAACAGCATATGGTGTAATGGTTTTCCTTGGTTTAGCGTTAGCAGTTTATGCAGCTTCTCAACTTGTAAATTATGCCGCAGAAATTGCATACAAACTAAATGTTCCCCATGCCGTTGTAGGAACTACAGTGTCCGGATTGGGTACGTCTCTACCCGAATTGACAGTCGCTATGATTGCTGTTAGAAAAAGTCAGGGTGTGGCAATTGGAACACTGATAGGTTCAAACATCACAGACCCACTACTCTCAATCGGAATTGCAGCATTGATTTCACCAATTTCAATTACTGCAGCATCTTATGATTTGACAATGTATCTAATCATCCCAGCTACACTGATCGGAGTATCGATATGTTTGGCAATGATGTGGTCAGGATTTACCTTCAGTAGGATAGAGGGAGCGATACTGATAGGTTTGTATGCAATTTTCATTATGCTTATAGAATTAGAGCGCCGGGGATTAATTACTATCGGATGATAGTATCTCTTATTCAGTATGGCTCTTTGGGGTAATCATGGTCGACTTCCAATTGGATGAAATGCAAGGGATGTTACGTGAATTAGCTCACGAATTTGCAGTTGATGAAATCAGGCCAAATGCAGAGCATTGGGACCAAGAATCAACTTATCCAAAAGATGCTATCAATGCTGCTCATGAAATGGGTTTGCTCAATTTACATATTTCCGAAGATTATGGTGGACCTGGATTAGGTACTATGGAAGAAGTTCTAGTTAACGAGGAACTAGCTTGGGGGGACCCTGGTTTTGCTACCGCCGCTTATGCAACATCTCTTGCTTGTGCTCCGGTAATTACAGGCGCAACAGAGGAACAGAAGGACAAATATTTACGAATGGTAGCTGAAAACGGTGCTCTTGCTTCCTATGCAGTTACTGAACCGGGCGCTGGTTCTGATGTAGCAGCTTGCAAGACTTTAGCAGTAAAAGATGGAGATGAGTATGTCATTAACGGCTCAAAAATGTGGATTACAGGCGCAGGTTACGCAGACTGGTTCTTCGTTTTGGCAAAAACAGATATTGATGCTGGATATAGAGGAATGTCTGGTTTTATCGTGGATGCAAATTCAGAAGGATTGACCCTCGGCAAGAAAGAAAATAACATGGGTCAAAGATGTTCTGACACACGTTCAATTTCGTTTGATGATATGCGTATTCCAGCTGAGAATTTAGTTGGAGGTAGCGAATCTGGTGGCTGGATGAACGCCATGAAAGCATTCGACATGTCTCGACCAAATATTGCAGCTCATGCAACTGGATTGGCTAGAGCCGCATACGAACACTCACTGCAATACTCATCAGAAAGACAAACCTTCGGAAAACCACTTCACAAACATCAAGCCATACAATTCATGCTCGCTGATATGAAAACTAAAATCGAGGCTTCAAGAATGCTAACTTGGAAATCAGCCTCAGATTTTGATTCAGGTATTGCAAATACCGAATCGGCGGCTCATGCAAAGAGATTTGCAGCAGATACAGCAATGGAAGTTTCTACAGATGCAGTTCAAGTTTATGGCGGGTATGGTTATTCTGAAGAATATCCAGTAGCTAGGCTCATGCGAGCAGCAAAAGTAATGCAAATTTACGAAGGTAGTAGCCAAGTACAACGAATGATTATTGGTAGAGAGATTACAAAGGGCTTGTGATTAAATGCCTAAATCTGTACCAGCGATAGTTCTCGCTGCTGGCGCTTCAAGTCGATTAGGTCAACCCAAAGCATTAGTAAAATGGGGTGAAGAATCTCTTATCGCTAGAGCAAATAGAATATTGAAAGAAACCAACTGCTCTCCAATTATCATTGTAACAAGAAACGAATTACAGGTCGACATTATGCTTGAGGCTCCTGAATCAATAGTAATTGTTAATCCAAATCCAGATAATGGTCGCACAGGCACTTTACAACTTGGAATAAAATCACTAGTTTCAGAAATTGGTAGAACTCCAAGAAAGGTTCTGGTTGTTCCAGTAGACAGATGTGGATGGAATAGCGAAACGATCAAAAAATTGGTCGAGAGCAAAAAGAATGCCAGTCCAATTCCGAGCGGTCATCCACTTTTGCTCTGCGATATAGATTTGGTTTTGGGACTACCAGAGGACTCATCACTTAGAGATAGTTTAGAAATAATAAAAATCAATGCCCCCGGCGAACATATGAACATCGATACTGAAGATGATTTGGAGGCATTAAAATGACTGCGAGAGTATTGCGTTGGACTCTTGAACAACTCAGCAATAACTCAAAAGTTGCAATTGCTAGTGTAGTTTCAACCCAAGGTTCCGTACCGGGGAAAGTTGGTGCAAAACTAGCAATTTCTGAAAATGGAAAATGTGGGACTATTGGTGGAGCTGGGCTCGAAGTGATAGTCAGCAATCATCTTGAATCCTTGCTCAATACTGCAAAAAAACCTATCGGAAGTGTAGAAGTTTTCGGTTTAAATAAAGGTGCCAAAGGATATGAAGTTAGACCTTTAGACAGCCTTTGCGGGGGCCG
>JAPOHM010000251.1 GCA_029979405.1 Methanobacteriota archaeon | reverse complement strand
AATTATGATTTACACATTCGCACAGAAGTACGATGCTTTCGGATTCTTGTGATTAGGCATCGAGAATAATATTCTCATTATTCAGAGCATGGTGCCACAGACTTGCAAGTCTGACTACGTTGTATGCAGAGCGCTCGACTCTGCTCACGATATTTACAACTTCGAGACGTGAAGCCTTTCCACCCATTGTTTCTGAATCCAGGCTGCTCAATGCACCTACTGCTTTCTTGTGAGATTCTTTGATTGAGGTCCAAATTGACCTCACATCATCAGCTGGAATCTCTTCCATCTCTGTCAAACAATTTGCAACAATTTTCACCATATCATCCATATTGGTGTGCATTCCCAATACCGCATCCACAATAACTTGAGGCAATTCATCTGCATTCTCGTCAATTGAGCGGTCAGATCTTGCAATATCTCTTGCATGTCGAATTAATCTCTCTACAGTGTCGACAGCACGTAGGTATGCTGCTACTACACGCAAATCACCCATCAATGGTTGATTTAGTGCGAGAATCAAAAGGAGGTCATTTGTCAAATCCCAATTCACTTCCCTGGCGTGTTGGCGTATTTTTTTGACTTCTGAATAAACCTGTGAATCTAGTTTAGTGAATGCTTCAATCGCATCAGAATAGGCTTCCCTAGCTTCAGCGAAATAAAGTTTCAACTCATCACGTACAATTTTTAATCTATCATCTAATCCTGTTCTAATTGGCATTTTTTCACCTCAACCGAATCTTCCAGTAATGTATCTCTTGGTTAATTCCAAATCTGGGTCTGAAAATATCTTGTCAGTTTCTCCGAACTCAACTAGCCTTCCAAGATACATAAACCCGGTGTAATCACTAACACGTGCTGCTTGAGACATGGAGTGTGTAACGATAACTACTGTGAAATCCTTCTTCAATTCAAGAATCAACTCTTCAATTGCCGCAGTTGCAATCGGGTCAAGAGCGCTACAAGGTTCATCCATGAGAATGATGTCTGGCTCTATTGCGATCGTTCTCGCTATGCATAATCTCTGTTGTTGCCCACCAGAAAGAGAGGTTCCTAGGTCATGCATACGGTCTGACACTTCATCCCATATCGCAGCACGCCTTAGGCTCTTTTCGATAATATCATCTAATTCTTTTCTGGTAGGTTTATTGTGTAGTCTGACACCATATCCAACATTGTCATAAATTGATTTAGGGAATGGGTTAGGTCTCTGGAAAACCATACCAATATTCTTCCTAATTTCGACAAGGTCGGCATCTTTAGCAGTAATCTCGACTTCACCCATTGAAATTTTACCATCATAGTGGCAAATCGGAATAAGGTCGTTCATTCGGTTCATCATACGAAGTAAGGTACTCTTTCCACAACCAGATGGTCCAATTAGGGCAGTGACGGAATTTTTGGCAATTGGCAATGAAACACCATACAAAGCCTGCTTATCTCCATACCACAAATCGAGGTCTTCAACCATGAGGTCGACTTCACCATCTACCTCCAAATCTCTAGTTGAATCCGGTACTTCTTCTCCACCAATTTTTTCGCTCATGAGTTTAGCCTCCTTCTGAAATGTT
>JAPOHM010000249.1 GCA_029979405.1 Methanobacteriota archaeon | reverse complement strand
GCTAATGCAGAAATCGATAACGATTGGGCTTGGGAAGTTGCAATTAGTGGCACAGGCGAACCTGGTGCAGTTATGGCTGTTCAAGCATCAACAGGTAGTACTTCATCAAAGGGCGTAGAAGTTTCCGGAGATGTTGACTCCAAGACTATTACCTTCACAGTAAGCAAGGACGTAATTGGAAATGATATTCCGAATTACAGATATATTGTTGTAATTGGAAGTCAAGATGGCTTTGGGACAGGAAAATGGAGAGATGTAGATGAATCTCCAAGCACCTGGACTCTTGGTGGAGGTTCAGATCCATCTGAGGTTGATGGAGTAGATTACGACCCGAATATCATAGATATTATTCTATCAGAAGACAATCAACAATCCATGCTGTCTTCTTACGATGTCGAAAATCAGGTTTATGCGATTATATCTGGGTTTGAAATGCCAAATGTTTCTCAACAGATATACGGATTAAAATTCATCAGCAGTACATCAAATTCAGCACTAATCGAGTGGTCGACAACCAAAGAGGGGTCTGGAGAACTGCGCTGTAATGAAGTAGGTGGACAGAACGATATAGCGGTAATTCCGTGGCAAAGCGAATCTCTGACTAACACAATGACAATCACTAATTTATCCACCGCTGAAAATTATCAGTGCTTTGTATCGGTAGGAAACATTACTTCAGAGATGTTAGAGTTTACAACCTCTTCAGAAATTGATACAACTCCTCCCGACCTTCTCAATCTTAATGCAGAGGTTTTGGAGGATGCAAGGGTAAGAATTACTTGGTATACCTCGGAGAGTTCTACCGAACAAGTTTTCCTAAATGGGGATCAGGTATATACCGATGAGTTTGCCACTAAAAAGAACCATGAATACATAACAGTAGTTTTAGGATTAGGTAACTGGAATGTAGAAGTAAGAAGCTCAGATTCCTCAGGAAATGAAAACTCTTCATCCATTACTTTCACAGTCGACATAAAGGGTGACAATGCCAAGATGCCCTCAAATAATAACGAAAATGAAGACGAAGACAAAACTTCTTCAACGAGTGATTCAATCGTAATTCAGATCGGCATATTAGTGATAATTTTGGTATTGTTAATATCGCTAATTCGTGTCAAAAGGAGTGAAGATTTCGAGGATGAATGGTCGGACTAAAACCAAACGGGTAATCCCTCCGCTGAATTTTCTAGACACCATGCTAGCAACTCTGGATTAGCTTCAAGTGGATGTGTATGTGGCCAACATGGTAAGCATGATACGCTTGCAAAGCCCTCTTTATCAGCATCGACATCACCCTTGTAGACCACGTCGGTATCAATTCGAGCAGCACCTAACCTGAATGTTGATGTGTCTTCACCAAAAGAAATCGCACTCCGATACCACCTCATACCAAGCCTGGTAGTCCTGAAATTTGAATTCCAATTGACTGGCACATTCAAATTGAGGAATATTTCGCCATTTGCGAAGCATGTTCTAAGTGATTTTATCGGGTTTTGTCTCCACAATTCTTCAGATTCATGAGGCCACTTAGTTAGGTGGGGTGCAGACACATCGACATGAGGGCGGTTGAGATTTGATGGTACATCTGGAACTATTGGTAGTACTGCTTCAATCAATTTTACTGTTGCGTCAATAGATACCTCCATCCCCTCTGGGTCAAATGATGACCATGAAGAGGCAAT
>JAPOHM010000222.1 GCA_029979405.1 Methanobacteriota archaeon | reverse complement strand
ATTACATCAGCATCATTCTCCGGAAATAGCTGAGCAATATGTCCTCGTGGGCAAGAAATCCAAAAATTTTGGGGTTTATTATGTAGATTATAACGGACAAGTGACCTCTGCCTATAAGGATAACATTACAAATTTCGAAGAATTAGTTGAGATGCTTGAGGACGAATCAATTGTATCCATTGGAAACGAAATGATTACAACTAATTGGGGTTCAAGCCCCAAATATGTATTCTCCTCTGATGCTTTAAAATTGGGTAGTTACCATATTTCTCGACTGAAAGCCGTAGCTGAAATTGGGAACAGTAATACAAGACCTAGATACCCGATGACTCACGCCCAGAAAACATTTGAGGAAGATATTAGGGCAAGGCTAGAACTTCACGAATCAATATTGAGGGAGGAATTCTCTGACTACTTTGGACATAGTTGAAGATATTGTCCATTTCTTGTTTTTTCCAATCAATATTTCATTTTCAATCTGCAAACAAATGGATTAAATTAACGTATAAAGGTGGGCAAATGTCAAACAGGGATGAAATTGTCATTGATGATGAGGAATGCACAATTACGCTCAAAGATTTGAAATTGAATTTGCACCCATCTGTTTACCAGTATTTCACAGATACAAAGAATATCAAAAAAGGAGACAGGGCAAGTGCCATAGAGAAGGCACTCAACGTAGGTCTTCTCGCTGCGCAACAAGGCAGATTAGCACATGCAGTGAAATTATTCAACTCCGAATTGTCTGGTGAATATGATTTGCTTTCTACTCACATGGATGTATTGCAACACAAACTCGAGAAAGATAACAAGTACAAGACCGATTTAGAAGAAGATGTCGTAATTGCATTGATTTCACACTGCGCCGAAATGGGTTATTCCGACGTTGTGGTGGCCACTGGAACTTCTGGTAAAGATGGTAACAAAACCGGTGATGCATTAGCTACGATAAAAATAGACCAAACCAAGCAAACCAAGATTGCAATCGAGGTAAAGTTCGCAGCGACTTACCAAACGGGCAAATCACAGAATATCACTCCAGGCAAAGTTAGACCAACCAGAGATACTGTTTATTCTCAAATTCTTGAGGCTAGATCTGTGCAAAAGGGCTCTTTGGGTATTTTTGTGATTGATGAAAATCTCAATCCATTTGATGGGCCTGGAATTCAGTATTATCCAGACATTAGAGGATTCATCGTCAAAGTTAATGTCCTCAGTGGTGAATATGACAATCTCTGTATGTGCTATGAAGTTGCAAGACAAATGGCAATTTCTGGCCGCCCTGAAGAGGGAGTCGATATGGCGCTTTTACAATTCTTGGTGAATGACCTTTGCTTATTACTCGGTCGCCAGAAATACATCAAAGACCAAGGGGCCGAGATTATCAAGTCAATCAAGACTAATCAAACTAAAACCATCAAAGATGTGGAAAAAATACTCGTTACATTCGATTCCGAGTTGAAGGGCCTTCAGGAAGCTATGGCTTGGACACAAAAATGCCTAACTGGCCTTATTGAGACCGGGGAACTCAGTGCTAAGGACGCTTTCGAACTTTACACTCATAAGGGCGCACAAATCGATTATGATGCGAAAAAGAAAGAGTTGGAAACTTTCTATGAAGATTTGAAAGATGAATGAATTTTGTAATCATTCATTCGATTCATTTTCTTCAGCAACGCCGAATCTAGGATGTTTAACCTCATACAGAATAGGATGAGGGAAATCATTGAGATAAATTACAACCCACACAGAGAATGGGTTTCTAGTCCAATTTGGGATCTTTCTTTCTACCTTTTCGACCATTACAATATTGTCTTCTCCAAATTCCTCTTCACAACCAGTAAGGATATCATCCCAACTTAGGTCAACAATTCTCATCCATGGTCTTCTCCTTTTTCTCCTATCATCTTCATTTGGTTTCATTTACTCATCTCCATTACAATTTTTACATAATCTGCGATCATGTTGCGAAGTTGTATGTCCGGTCAACCAAGTGCCACAACTACGGCAACTTGATTCTCTATCTTGACGGCATCTGTGACATAGGCTACCCGAAGTGGGTAATCGACAGACTCTGCAAAAATACATGCTAAAAATCGCCTCCTTCAGAGGTCATTTCTAGGCTCTCAAAAGTTTCATCAATTATTGAATCAAAAGTGGTGAGTCGGATCTTCACATTCTCTAATCTAGAATTAGATTTGATTTTTGAAAGGAATTCATGATTGGATAAATCGCCAGAGATT
>JAPOHM010000041.1 GCA_029979405.1 Methanobacteriota archaeon | reverse complement strand
GGCGATTTTCGCAATTACAAGAGCGATGAATTCAAATCCAAAGTTATCTGTAACATTACCATCCATAGCAAGCGATGAACTTATTGATGGCATATTCGGAAGTGAAAATTAATGACAGTGGTGCATTTAGACGGGAGGACACTGACTACTAACGAGATTTCTCTTGTATCGAAAGGAATGGAAGTAGATATAGCCCCCGATTCCATAATCAACATCAATTTAGCAAGAGATGTAATTGAAAAAATTCTGTCCTCAGGAGAAACCGTATACGGTATAAATACCGGCTTTGGTTCATTAGTATCTGAGATTATATCGCCTGATGATCTATCGGATTTGCAACTTAATTTAATTAGGTCACATGCTTGTGCTGTTGGCGATTATATGTCAAAAGAAGATACACGAGCAATGATGTGTGTGAGGGCTAATTCGCTAATTAAAGGGAATTCTGGAATACAATTGTCTGTAATTCAACAAATCATTTCATACCTAAATAATGATGTTGTACCTGTAATACCAAGAATAGGTTCTTTAGGTGCATCTGGCGATTTAGCCCCGCTATCTCACATGGCACTTACTTTAGTAGGAGAAGGAAAAGTTTGGCGGGATAATGAAATTTTACCAACTATGTCTTTACTTAAGGAGAAAGGGCTTATTCCCGTTGAGTTAGGGGCTAAAGATGGCCTATCGTTGATCAATGGGACTAGTCAAATGTGTTCATTCCTAACTAAAGCTGAAATTGCTTTATCTAATCTTTTACCAATGGCTGATTTAATTGCATCAGCATCTATTGATGCTAGAGAATGCACAATTACTCCAATGGATAGTAGAGTCCACTCAGCAAGACCTCATCCTGGACAAATAATCGTGGCGAATCGAATTACTAAAATTTTAGAAAATTCATCTATATTGAAAGCACACAAGGATTGTTCCCGAGTTCAAGATGCATATTCTTTCAGATGTATTCCTCAAGTTCACGGAATGGTAAATGAAAAAATGCATGCCTTACAAAACACATTGAATATTGAGATAAACAGTGCAACAGACAACCCTCTAGTATTCCCTGACCTCAATTTAGAACTCAAACAACAGGTTGTAAGCCAGGGAAATTTCCACGGGGAAATATTGGGAGCAGTTGCTGATAATATGTCTCACGCTATCTTTGAGTTGGCCAGTATTAGCGAAAGAAGAATTGACCAGATTGTAGATCCTGTCCGCAGTGGGTTACCTGCTTACTTAGCAGTGAACTCAGGATTGGAATCAGGTATGATGATAGTACACTATACTGCAGCAGCATTGCTATCAGAATTACATGGCCACGCAATGCCCAAATCTGCATTTTCTACAACAACATCTGGTGGCCAGGAAGATTATGTGTCCATGGGTGCTACCGCAGCGTGGAATCTCGTTGAAGCGACAAACAAACTTTCCAAACTACTTGCTTGCGAACTAATCATAGCCTGTGAAGCTTTAGAATATAATTCAAATAAATCTTCGACATATGTTGAGACAATGAGGAAATTGCTACGAAAAGTTTGCCCGAAGTTAGAAAGTGATCGTAGTTTATCAGAAGAAATTGAAAATGTTGCGTACGAAATCCTCAATGGCGGTTGGTTGTCAAGAATCGATGCAGAATGTGGAATATTGCCTAGATAATTTCATCTATTCGTTTCTCGACATCATCAAATCCGGTCAATTGACGGATTCTAAATCTCAGTTTTATCACGTCTGATTTCCATCCTTTCGAATCGAGTAAATCAAGCCGGTTATCAAGTTCAATAGCTCTTCTAACTTTTTCCTCAACTTGCTTGTACTTAGAATAACCTAAATCATCATCTTGGGTAAACAATGATGTATCCAATTCTGATACATCTAATCCCATTCTTCTCCATTGCAAAATCCTCTTTCTCAATATTTCTTTTGAATATCCTTCTCTATTAATAGGTGTCAAAAATCTAAGAGTAGAGACTAAAGATTCGTTTTGTAAATCAGCATGCGATTCTTCAACCACATCAACAGTTTCATCGGTTGATTGAATGCTATTATCGACCAGTTCAGGTAATGTCCAATTGATTGTGGCTTCTTGCCATTTACTTAGATTAATTTCGTCTAGTACGTCTACAGCCAATGAAAATAGAATCGATTTACTAGAGTCGTAAATCAAGTCTTTTAAGTCAATAACCATTGTATAAAAATCATCAAATCCATGCATCGAAATTAGCCATTCACAACCCTCCATGACCAACAAATCGACGTCTTTAGAAATAATTTCACTCATCATATCATAAACTGTAGAAAGTTCTGGGCTTATTGAACCATTAGAATCTTGTTTCGTCAACCAATATGATTCAACCTTTTCTAAATCAAAATGCTCTATTAATCGCCTATGTGGTAACCGTGAAATAAATACGATCTTCCCCTCATCCCTAGCAGAAATCTTGTCTAGGTGGGCCAACAAGTCCCTCTGAGATACTAAATCTAAGGCGTATATTTTTCCTTGATTAAAACCAAACATCGCCGTCCACCTTTTACTCCTTATATGTCCACCCATACACTTCTAGTCCATGAATAATTATATCCATTGAAGGAATCGGGTAAGTAGTGACAGCCATGAGTGACGAACCAAATCAAGATATCCAGATGGCGGAATGTGGTGCTTGTGAAGCAATTATACCACTCGACAGTCAATCTTGTCCAAAATGTAAGGCAGTATTTGGAGATATTTCTGATAATGCGTTAGGAGAGTGTGGCGCGTGCGGTGAAATTCAGCCCGCAGACTCAGAAAAATGCGTTGCATGTGGTGTATCATTCGTTACTGAATCAGATGAACCTATTTCAATTTCCGAGGACGCTGTCGTGAGCCCGTCGGTGGTTGAAATCGAAGAAACAGCAGAGGAATCCGATGATATTGACGATAGTGGACTTGTTGAAGAACCAGTCCAAGAAATATCATCGGAAGAGGATTCTTCCGCCTCTTCGGCAGATGAAGTACTTGAGGATGAAGCGATTACCGTAGAAGACGACCTACTTGATTCATTAACAGAGGACGAGGATGAGCCCGTTGAAGAGATTGAAATCGAAGATGAAAAGTCAGAAGGTACAGATTCAGAGGAAAATAATGAATCCGTTACAATTGTGGATGATGTAGATGATTCCGAGATGGATGATGTTGAGAAAGACGATACTGAAACCGAAGATGGTGAAGATGTATCTTTGGATGAATCAGATGAAGCAGATGTTGATGATTCCGATGAGGATGCAGAAGATGAAGTAATCGACGATGAAGAATTAGAACATGAAGATGAATCCTCTGAAGAAGAAAGTAAACCTGCAATCGAAATTACCGACCAGGAAGTAATTACTGCGTTTGAGAATTTAGCGCTATCCATTGCCTCATCAAACATGACAGCGGCGGAAGCGTTTGCAGAAATTGATAGGAATGATGATGGATTGATAGATGGTCCAGAAATGCAAAAAGGTATCGAAAATATTGGTGGAGAGAAGCTACAACCATCCCATGTTAAGGCAATAATGAATTATCTTGATTCAGATGACGATAACCGAATCGACCCTCAGGAACTTCTTGGCGCTCTCGACGGATTAGGATTTGGAATTCAAGCTGGGTCTATGCCTAAACCAAAAAAGGTCAAAGAATTCCCAACTCCTGCACAAAAGTTAGCTATGAGCAAAAGCGCAAATGACATCTATTACCCTGTAATGTATTTCTTGTTTGTTTCATTTATCGGTTTGTGGGTAGTAAATGGAATGGGTCTACTTGTCGACGGTACTGGTGGCCCAATTGAATACGAAGGACACGAAGCAGAATGGGGCTTTGCAGAAGAAGGCAATTGGGATATTTGTGATACCGGAATAGAGAATATGCCTGACCCTTGTGCAGGAAATGTGAGAATAGGTAAAACGTATCCTTGTGATCCACTGTTAGACCCCAACAAATGTGCAAATTCTCTAACAATATTCAGTGGTGAAAACGGTGCATCAAGTATGCCTGCTGATTTTTATCTTGATGGAATAATAATGATAATCTTAGGCATAATCGGTCTTGCTGGAACAGCATATTTGCATCTATTGTACGCTCCGTCATTACGTGAGCGAGCCAAAGCTCTGAAAGGAGATTCTGGTGGTGACGAAGAACAATCCGACGAGTCCGAAGATGAAGATGAAACGGATGAAAGTGATGAAGAAAGCGCTTTAGAAGCCCCTGTTGATTTAGTTATCGAGGAAGGGAATGATTCTGATGAAGAGGATGCTGATGAGGCCGAGGATGAAGAAGATGATGAGGCCGAGGATGAAGAAGATGATGATGCCGACGAAGATGGCGAAGTTGACATCGGTTCATGGGTTGGACTTGATATTGAAGGCGAAGAGTATTTCGGGGAAATTATAGAATTCGATGATGAAGAAGGTACTGTAACTATCGAAACAGAAGACGGGGAAGAAATTACGGCTTACCAGGATGAAATGTTCTTCGATGACGAATGATCTGTGATATTAATGACTGACGATTTAGACATCCTTATCGGTAAGGAATATTGTCCTGTCTGTGCCTCGATTTATGAAAAAAACACGCAACGATGCCCCGAATGTGGAACTTTCCATTCGGGAATACACTTAGAGGATAGAGAACCTCCTACCCCTGAACAAAGAGTTGTCAACAGGGATGTTGATCCGGCAGATTACTCAATTAATCCAAATACTGCGATAGCCGATGAAGAATTTGACAGCGATGAGGGAGCAGTTAAGAATTGGACCGGTGGTTCAACAGACTTCACATTCGAAGATGATGAACCAATAAGTAAAATCGAAACCGATTCCAAATCAATAGAAGTCGAAGTAACAGAAATTATCCATGATGATTGATTTCATAATATTTACCTTTTGATTAACAAATAATGCAAAATCACCATAGTGGGCTCGGCCAGAATTGAACTGGCGATCTTTGCCATGTCAAGGCAACGTCATAACCCCTAGACCACGAGCCCTAGTAAGTTTTCCAATCAATCGACGTATATATCCGAATCGGTATTAAAATTAGGAAACGATTTTCGAAATCTTCCCTGTACAACCATCTTGAGAGCAGAATCCTGCGCACCTTGTCCGACCATTGCTCATTTTGATTAGCTTACCATCTTTGATAGGTCCGTAATTTTTGCACTTTAAACAAAAACCGCTAACGTCTGTCATTGGAATCATTTATTCGTATAATATCACACTAATGAATCCATTGATGAATGCATTATCTCAAAAAAATGCAAATTTACCCCTTCTACCCCCTACATTTTACGGCAAATTGGGCATTTTTTGACGTTTTCACACTATAATCGATGTACTGCGCTCATTTGCCACTAACTCATTTTGGAATCCTGTCGCATAATGTGCGTTATGCGACACGACGGGTCACTCTAAATCCAGAAATTTCGGATCGATTGAAAACATTCCAACTAGCGGAGGTCCTGAAAGTAGAGATTCTATTCCCCCATCCCTGATATCAAGCTCATTAACAATTCTTTGAGCACATTTCCTCCAGGCATCTTCATTCTCATATATTGCCTGAACTAAAAACATAGCATTACCATCAATACTACGGGAAACCCAAGCTTTCAGACAACCTTCAGTCCTTCTACGCATTTCTTGTCTAGCTTCTAACATTCTTTCCAACCGCGCATCACCTCCCTTTCGAGAAGAGCAAACACCTGTTTCGAGCCACAACCCCTTTTTTGATTTCACAATAAACCCTTCTTGTTAAATTATTAATGATAAATCATTGTTCCGTTAATCATAGTAGATTGGAAAGGGCTCATACCAGGTTGCAAACACCAAGCTTCCCAATTTTCGGAATTGACAATATTCAGATTTGCTACAGTTCCAACCTCGATTTTTCCATGTGGAAGTCCACTCGGATGCGGAGTTGTGTTTGCTGAATTAACAGTACATGCCGCTAAAGCAATAATTGGCGATATTTCATTACGTTGAACCAAAATGGATGCTAAGAATGGAAGACTAAGAGTTCTACAGTTTGGATTAAAATCCGATGCTATAGTCCATCTCCAATTGTTGTCACAACAATCTTGGAATGGTGGATAATTTTCGCCCATTGAATATGGAGTGCCTGGCAGGAATC
The DNA here is from genome assembly GCA_029979405.1 of Methanobacteriota archaeon. The sequence goes on along the minus strand of JAPOHM010000041.1, from coordinate 3,833 downwards.
CAGTATTTACTCCATTCGCCTCCATCTTATCCCTCGCATTAGATGACGTATAATGCGCATGATCTGCGGTTGTAACACCTAATTCAGATGCCAATTCACCACCGCCACCGTCTGTAAATTCATCGACGTGCAATCGTAGGTCCAACCCTAATCTCCTACTTTCTTTCATGATATCTTCTGTCTGCTCGACAGAAAACCAACCAGGTTCACAAAATACATCTGCGCTTCTTGCTAAACCTTGGTCTATTATTGAGGGCAATTGGTCAGATAGAATTTCTTCTGTGTATTCGGAGTATGTCTTTCCCTTTGGTGTAGCATGTGCGCCTAACCATGTTAGATCAACTGTAGGTAAAGCCTCTAAAGAGCTAATTGAATTACCAACTTGCAATAATTTCAATTCGCTATCTGTATTCAAGCCGTATCCTGATTTTGCTTCCAAGTGAGTCGTTCCTAACCTTAGGGCTTCTTTCAGTCTTGCAACTCCTATTTTTGCAAGATCATCTGCAGAAGTGGTTCTTGTTGAGTTTACAGTATTGGTAATCCCGCCACCAAGAGACGCTATTTCCGAATATGATTTGCCCTGTTGTTTCCATACAATTTCCTTACTTCTATCACCAGACCACAATAAGTGGGTGTGAGAATCTACCAATCCAGGAATTACAGCTCGGCCATTGAGGTCAATTTTTTCTGCTGTATTGAATTCTTGAATTAATTCAGTAGATTCTCCTATTTTCTTGATAACTCCGTTCTGAACAAAAATCCCCATGCCATTTTCATGAACCAAACCCTCATCTGTAATATTCCCTGATAATACATCTTTACTAGCCATATGAGCAATTGGTCCGGCATTGTAGAGAAGAGTCTCCATTGATATGGCTAAGTGAAACCGTTAGATAGTATATCCTACTCGTAATAGTCATGAGAAATGGTTACACTTTAGGTATTGAGTCGACGGCTCATACATTTTCATTTGGTTTGGTAGACCCAGATGGCGTACCCATTCCTTCCGTTTCAGACACAATTAGGCCAACTGAAGGGGGCATTCATCCAAGAGAAGCTGCAGACCACCATGTTGAATATTCAACACAATTATTCGGTAAGCTACTCGCAGATAACAACTTGACAAGTTTGGATATTTCTGGAGTTGCTTATTCACAGGGACCTGGCATGGGTGCGTGTTTACGAATTGGAGCCGCTGCAGCAAGGACAATTTCTTCGAGACTCAAGGTTCCTCTGATTGGAGTAAACCATTGTGTTGCACATATTGAAATTGGTCGTCAACAATGCGGATGCGATGACCCCATTTTGCTATATGTTAGTGGAGGCAATACCCAAGTTATTGCCAGATTAGATGGCAGATATCGCGTATTAGGCGAAACACTCGATATTGGCATAGGAAACATGCTCGATAAATTCGCAAGGAATCATGGAATACCGTTCCCTGGGGGTCCCCAAATAGAAAAGGCTGCTTTGAGATGGAAGGAAGAAAATCCTAATCCATCAATTGTAGGTTTAGAATTGCCATATGCAGTACATGGCATGGATTTGACGTTCTCAGGTCTTCTTACCGCTGCTAATAAATTAGTGCAAAAAGGCCATCCTTTCGATGCAGTATGTTGGAGTCTACAAGAACATGCATTCGCCGCATGTATAGAAGTCGCAGAAAGGGCGTTAGCTCACACAGGAAAATCTGAGATTTTGTTAGGTGGGGGTGTGGCTTGTAACGAACGCTTGCGAACTATGTCTGAAATTATGTGTAAGGAAAGGGGAGCAAGTAGTCATTGTCCGCCAAAAATGTATTGCATAGATAATGGTACTATGATTGCAAGATTAGGTTACTTGGAATTGGAATCAGGGCGCGTTACAACTCCAAATAAATCGGGAGTTGACCAAGAATTGAGGACCGACCACACACCAATAATTTGGTCATAGTAATGCCAAGGGTTATTTGAGTCCGCAATACCGCTAATTCATGCAAGGTAGACGCAGAAGGGACGAGCCATTCAACCCTTTCGCGCCAAATGCAAGTCAAAAGGCTAAAGATAGGCGAGATAAAGCGATAAAAAATAAGCCTAAACCTCAGCAAGAAAATCCACAACAAAAAGTAGATTTGGCTGCAAAACAAAGGGCTGCTCTTAAAGAAATGGCCGCAAGGAACGAAGTTACAAATAAAACTCAAACTGAATCTGTGCAACCCATTCAACAACAAACTACCCCTTCCAACGAGGTTGTAAAAGCTCCTCCTCCTTCCCAAAAAATCAACGAGCAGTCTAAGCCTGAGACGAGAGAAGAACGGTTAGCGAAATTGAAAGAGAAATCAGCAGCTACAGCACAATTTGCAAAAGAAGCACAGACGATAAAACCAGAAATAAAAATAGACGCTGTAAAGGAAAATAGTGTTACAGTCGAAAAACAAGAATTGGTCGCTGAAGAAGTGTCGGTGGCTGAGGATGAATCCGATATAGATCTGGATGAAGAGGTCGAGTCTCGTGGAACCTCTAACGTCTTTAAAACAATAAAAACAGAGATTAAATCAAAAGAAAAGAGGGGTAAGAAGAGAAGATCTTCTGACAAAAAAGGTGGAGGTAGACAACCCCAAGCCAAAAAATTAGACCGCAGAAAAATGTTAGAATACAAATATGCTGCGAAAGATTTGCTTGACAATGAATTGGTTAAAGAAGAACATCGTTCTAATATCATTGGTCAAATATGGGCAAAAGGAGAACGTACAAGTGCGGAATCCGCAATAGAATTCATTAAGCAGAAACAAGATGAATTAATCATTCCAGAGGATGTAGCACAAGAGTTAGCATCCTTGGTCAAAAGATATACAATAAAGAGATGATAACATGATAGTAGAGAATAACAAAATTGCAAGCGTACATTATACAGGAACACTTCCAGAATCTGGAGAGGTTTTTGATAGCTCTGAAGGTCGAGACCCTTTGACATTCTTAGTCGGACATAGAAACATGATTCCTGGATTCGAGAGAGAACTGATGGGAGCAAAGGTTGGAGACAAGGTTGAATTCACTCTATCGGCTGATGATGCCTATGGGCAAAGAGACCCAAATGCAGTTCAGGAAATACCCAAGGAAATGTTTGGCGATATTACACCTGAAATAGGAATGACATTAATGAGTGATGCTGGACCGTTCCAAGTTTCAGAAGTTGGAGAAAATACTGTCACTGTCGACTTCAATCATGCTTTAGCAGGCAATTCATTAACATTTAATGTCGAAGTTGTGGATATTCGAGACGCTACTGAAGAAGAGATAGCGCACGGTCATGCCCACGGACCTGGCGGACATCACCACTGAGGTTTGTAATATGGCAGGCCAGAGAAAAGAATCCTGGCAATCTCTTGGCGGTTTAGATATTTCGAGAATTTATGGGCCTGATGATGCAGGGAAACCACCCTACATCCGCGGAATTCATAGCACGATGTATAGATCTAAATTATGGACCATGCGTCAGTATGCAGGTTTCGGTAGTGCTGAAGAAACAAATGAACGGTTCAAATTACTCTTAGAGAGGGGCCAAAAAGGACTTTCTGTAGCATTTGACTTACCTACCCAATTAGGTTTAGACGCCGATGATGAACTCAGTGAGGGCGAGGTTGGAAAAGTTGGAGTTTCTATTTCTTCTCTGAACGACATGCGCATACTACTACGCGACCTGCCTCTCGACAAAGTATCAACTTCCATGACAATCAACGCTCCAGCGATGGTTTTACTTGCAATGTATATGTTGGTTGCAGAAGAAAATGGTGTTTCACCTGAACAGATTAAGGGAACTATCCAAAATGATATCTTAAAAGAGTATATTGCGAG
>JAPOHM010000036.1 GCA_029979405.1 Methanobacteriota archaeon | reverse complement strand
GTACTAATTGTGCACAATCCTTGATATTCGACGTATGCGTTTCCGCTCTGATCGATGAGATTTGTCTTTCGAAGTGCACCTGAGATAGCAAACGCAGGACCTGTGTATGAGATTGCACAACCGGCCATGTCGTACATCCAACCATTGGAATCATCGCCTCGAATATCTGTTGGTCTGAACAATGGCAATGATACGGATAAATCATCCACGACTGCCAGGAATCCTGCAATCTCAGCCTCACCATCAACAAGAATCGCAATCCTTGGCTCATCCATACCATTGTAGTCCATACTGTCGATACGAACCCCGATTTGTGCGATCTTGATTGGGCCAAACTGCTTGTTGATTGGGAACCATGCCTCAGTTGCACCATGCATTTTTATCGACACTGGCTCAGCTGTATATTTCCATACTGCAAGATCAAATGTAGGTCGAACTGCATCTCCCTCTTCGCTGCTGTTCGAGAGTACACCTGCCGCCATTCCATTTCCTCCATCGGAAGAACCATCGCCACCAAGTGCTATACCGAAGTCGTCTAAATCAAGACGAGCACCCCCCTCTATAGCGAATGTAGGCGTGAATGTTAAATCGACACAACCGGTTAATGTAACTGAACTTAGGAGCAAGAAGCCATCAATCAACGGTTTGCCATCATTCTTTTCTAATTTCAATGCTAAATTACCTACTTCGAAACTGAAGAATGGCTGAATTAGAGATGTTGCAGTCGGAGATTTATCAATCTTCAAGAATTGTACCGTAAATCCTGAATTGTATGGGCGACTGTTCGTCAGAGGCGTGAAAGATGCTGCATCTTGCGTGAACAATTGCAAATTCAAATTCCCAATTCCGATATCAATCTCATTCAACACATTGAAGATCACTCCAATTTCGGAGGTGTCTCCAACTTTTCTCCAATCTAATAAGATTTCAAATTCCATTTTTCCGGGAGTAGATGGAGTATGAGAATACAGCAAATGAGCTCCGTTGCTTGATAGAACGAAATCAAACATATCAATTGCACCAACCAGCAATACATCGAATGCATTGGTTGCATTGGCAGGATATGGGAAAGGAGGTTGGAAATGTGCAATAATATCTTGCAAAGGACGGAACGTGTAATTCGCAGTCGGCGAACCTTTGGTCCCACGCCAATCATCTGGTGCAGTATACGAATGAGGAGGAGAGGGTGCTGGATCATCCCATGAGCAGATACCAAGATGCACGAGCCAATCACCAACGATTGTCAAATCACTCAAAATTTGAGGGGTACCAGAATAGATTGGAGTTCTGAAAAATTCCTGAACTGCTGGAAGGTCATCAAGGAAATCAAGCGCTGTATTTGCTGCCCCGAGCAACAAGCCACTCAAATTAGGCATTCCCCAATCCACGCCTTTTTGCCATGTCCCACTTAGCGGCAGCAATTTCGCCCAGAATGCATTCGTGAAATTGGGAGAATTAGTGGTTCCTGATGTATTTGTTGAAGTACTCAATTCCAATGACAATGCACTTGACTCGTAGGTGAATTGCACGATTGGATGAATCTCTAATGGTACACTCACCAGAGGTGAATTTGTATACGCTGTTAATTGAACCATCGGGCTCCAATCAGTTTGCGAGTAAACCATGCCTGCGCAAACTTCGATTTCGAGGTTTAATCCATTGGTTTGATCCAGCACCAATGTAGGCGAAAAACAAATCCAAACACCTTGACGGTCTTGAGCATCATAACCGATGTTCAAACAAAGATCAGCCTTCCAATCAGTAGCGGTAGTATTCAGTGAAATTGATTTCAAATCACCGGATTGATTTGTTGTTGTAGCGACAGAGAAAATTGGTGTACTTCCATCTGTCATTAGAGAGATAATATCGGCAACCTCTGCCATAACCGCAATCAGTAATGAATTAAATCTAGTTCGAAGGTATGAAGAAGGATCGGCACACAGTAAAGTGAAATTATTCTCATCGATTTTTTCATCAGTCGAATCCGTATTATTCCATAAACTCAATGAGGTGAGCAGATTGATGATCAAATCATCCAAATCTTTGCTTGATGTTATTTCTATGCCTGCAAACGTTGTATTGATGATTTTAGTCAACAACTTGGGAAGAATATTCCCCATTGCATCGCCTAATATTGCTCGCAAAAATCCATCGACACCACTTACTGTAGGCATAAGAGTTAGAATTGAAGGTGGCGTTTGGTCGGTAACATCAAAATCAACACTGATGGTTGAATGGAGTTGGCCAGAAGACATTCCCATTTGCAATTCAACGACTGTATCTGAAAATACATTCAACAAGTCTTGTGCTTGTGTCGATTGGTTCGTCGAAGTTATATTGTCAAAAATAGCCTTAAGATTAATTTGAGCAATGATGCTACTGTTATCCAAATCAACCGACAAATCCCCACGAATGTTGACACGAATGTCTATCATAACTCCGAAAGCATCACCGCCAATTGAAGCATTATTCGTTTGAATGGCTAATGTAAACGAGTTCACATCATTCGGGTTGCTCATTGCTTTAATCCAAAAGAGGGTTTGATCGGAGGGTCCTATTGGCAAACCTATAGCCGAGAGGCGTTGAGAATCATCTCCAGTCGTAACATCAATGACAGTCTCATACTCGTATGTCAAAGAAACTCGGAATAATTGCAATATTGCCCCAAACACATTCAGCACCGAATCGGTATCAAAGCCAGAGGATGTGAGGAAACAAGTTTGGAGATGTCCAACAGGATTTTGTAATAATGGGTAGAGAGAGTTCGCAGTAAGGGTTCCATTTTGTTCACGGGTTGCAACATCGAGTTCACAAAGTATTGTAGCGATTGGAGAATTCTGTCCCAATTTGTCAATAAGTAGTCGCTCAACCAACATTTGTAGTACAGAATCAAAAATCATTCCTGGTAGGGTTGGAAGTAAATTTGTCTTTATGTCGTTGAAATCCAGTAAATTAACTGAAGAGGGCGCATAGTCCCAAGAAATTCCGTTATCGATTACAGGTACATAACTTGACATTGGTAGGTTCAAATTAACCGCCCATGGTGATGAACGACTCGCAACAATACTGAAATTTTCAAACATTCCTGAAACGGAGTCAATAGCATCCAATCTTACCTCAATCGACGGGCCGTTTAGCCACGATGCTTGATCAAAGACAGCCATATCAAATCGAGCAGAAAGAACGACTGGACCCAACGAGAGAGGGCCGAATGCTAAACCGATCTCTCCATAACGTCCAATTTCAAATCCAATGTTTAGACTGTCCGAGAGCCCTCCCAATTCAATCAATAGATGTCCATCGGTACTGTCGGAAGGGTCATCAATATATTCTGCAAATTCCAGAGTCTCACCTAAGTGATTAAACAGCGATTTACCACTGTTCGGCAACGGTTTACCAAAGTCTATATTTCCGTATGCGTCATTGAATAAGGATTGGATATAAGCTTCTGGATCCGCAATGAATGTGTTCAAAGCAGGTCCATCCAACCACCATAAAATTTCTTCATCAACACCGTAAGGTACAGGTTGATTTTGAACTGTTTTACCAACCAAGCCCATGAGATACAATCCTTGTAGGAAGGTGTCAACAGACTTTGAGTTCGGGCCTGCAGAGTATCCTGCTAAGAAGTAATCAACACATTCCATCGCACCACCTGAAATGTTATCTGTTGAAATTTCAAGTCGCCCTGGTACGTCCAAAGACCAATCGACGTGATTGTTGTAGGCTGCATCATTCAATCCCAAACAGGCACTCCAACTGCTTTGATTCCAATGCAGATGAACGTCAATAGATCGTAGCCGATTATCGTCCTCTGGACTGCCAACCAAATAATCTTCAGTTTCTTCATAGCCTTGTTTCCATAATTCCGCCTCAATATGAACTGCGGGTGTCGGATTCGGAGCTGGAGTATTGCTGCCATTAAGATCGATTGATAGAATATCTATTCGGCAATCTAAATCCATTACGTGTCCTGGAGTTCCGTCCCCTCCGATTGATGCAAGTCCAAACCGAACTCCCATCCCAAGATGCGTCGGCATACTTAGATCAGGATTCGAGGACGTACTCAACGAATTTTCGATGCTCGTTATCATTTCAGCAACGATTTCACCGACTGCAGGAGCAGCTGATGCTTCACTTGATGAGCACACTACTGACATACTTGGAATCATTTTTTTCACCTCTAATTTGCATCGTCCGGGCGAGTCCCAGGCCTCCATATGAACCTCAAATAATACAACGCATTGTACACTGTTTGTTTCAACATTATAGAATCTCTACCACGTACTTCATTATCATTTGGATTTCTCCGATTCGATATTCGCCATGATGAAATAGCGTTTTTTGAACTGTTTCTGTAAGTATTGCAATATTTACGACTATCGGCAACAGGACCATGGTAAGCAGTGACGTTCTTTTGTCGGAGGTAACCTACTCTCGATATGCCATATGGGTCATCTAAAATTAAGCAGGAATGCTCTGCACGTTGCAAGGAAACAATGTGCGTGTTACCCGGATCTATAGAGCCTTTGTGCCTGTAACTAAGAATCACAGCACCCCCTTTACTGATGCAATCATTGACTGTGGCACATATCTCTTCCCAATTTCCATATTTGGTTGTAACTTGTTGTCTAGTGGACTTAGAATTCGCCTGAGAAATTTTTTCCAAATCTTTCGTCAAACCTATAGGATAATCTCCATTAATTGAGAAATCTTTCATAATTCTTCTAAACCTAGAGTCGTTTACAACCGATTTAGTATTTGCAATTTCGGTCCCAGAATCTGGATTCAAAAACAATAAGAAATCCAATAGATCTTCAAGTTGTCCTTCATTTCGGAAATTAGGGGCAACTTCGTTCTTTACAGAGGTCAAGGAGTGTTGCCCAGAGAGTGGTTTCTTCCAGCTTGTCCCATCAGCGTCAGAAAATTCATCGGCAAGATAACCATCACTCGATCTTAATTCCGCCTCCCATTGTGCATCTCTACTAGTATAGGTTGGTGAATAATCACCTAATGCGGAGTCAATTGCTGCAACAAGGTCAGTACGGTCAAAGCCTAATCTTTCCAACGCCATTGCAATGGAAGTGACGTTGCAAGTTCCATCTGGTCGAGCAAGATTATCTCTTTGAGAACGATACCATGGTACGCCTAAACGCTTGCACCATGTATAATCAGATGACATGCCGATGATAGATCGCAACGGAGTAATCCATTCTGCTGGAACAAAATTATATCTGTATGCTACACAATTCGCTAAATCATCTGTAGTTGGAGCAGCAAGACTTGATGAATCGAGGTCTACAGTAAATGTATCTGCTGCAATTGCTGTAACCTTTTTGGTTACATTGTACCCATCTATTCCACAACCATAAATCACAATTTCTTGACCAACGGAGAATGTGTGTCCTGTACACGTGTAGGTCGTTGTCGCCGCTTGACTAATGCTTGAAATTGCAAAATGAGCATTTCGAACCACTTCGACACTTGATTCAAATTCCCATGTTACTCCACCATCAGTCGAATCGCCTGAAGTATGCGTTGGAGCAGTTGCACTTGTTGTGCCCCCAGTAGTGCATTTGTAGTAATTCTGCCCCGTAAACACCCTTTGTCCGACAACATACTCTTGATTTGCTCCCCAAATTGTCGGAGGTGGAAGAATGGTTTGACCAAAATTCGAGGTATGCTGCTCCACCATTGTGAGCAGATGTGCTGCTTTTGTAGCAGAGGAAGCGTCGTCTTCTAAAGTTTCAACCTGATCCAAAAGCCATTGGCGATAATACCAAACTCGAGCATTTCTGCCAACCGTAGATCGATCCTCAACACGAGAGAGCAGATTGTACCAACTCATGAAATCGAATTTCTCTGTGCCAATGCATTCCAAATCATGTAGCTTTACCCAACAGTGGTTCACAACACTTTGAGGAAGAGCACCTCGAGCGTTCGCTGTTGAACATTTGATCGAAATAAAATCCATATGTACCATGGCAGAAGGATCGATAGTTAACGTACCGCTTGAATCCCCAGTTCCCTGATAAGAGTCCAGTCCATTTAACTCGATGGTAAATGTACTCGCAGTTACAGAAGATATAGTCAATGAAGAATTATCAATAAACGAATCGCCTGTACCAGTGAAACTCACTGTATCCCCCTTTGATGGGTTAATTGGAGTCGTCGTAGCATCTGCTGTATACGTGAATTCAATTTTGTTCGAAGTTACATCTCCAGCGGCATCAGTGGTCACTGTTCGAGTTGCAGCAGTAATAGGCCATACTTTTTGTTTCGTTCGTGAAATATCATTTGAATGAACGATTCGATGAAGATCATTGTTGCTTAATCGTACTACTGCATTTGAACACGAAAATGCTCCAGAACCGGATGCTGAAAATTGTATTTTGAATGAATCCGTTTCCGACGAGATGACCGTTGCATTCTCGATTTCGCTTGTTTTTCCATTCCTCTCAACACCACAAACATCGACCAAATCATCTTCCTCAAATCCATGTGAGTTAGATATTACTTGGAGCACACCATCCTCGTTTGTATCAGTGGATTCAGAGACTGCAGAAACGTCGTTCAGAGGTTGCATGGATGCATAGCAACTTTCCCAGTTTGCAGCGGCAAATGCTGATCCATCAACAGAACCGATTGTGAATGTGTCTTCTGTTCTGGCAGTTACCGCTGCATTCTGAAGATTATACCCACTCTGCGAGCAACCAGCCACATTGATCGCATCATTCACCTTGAAACCATGGCCTGGCGCTGTGTAGACAACTGGATTTGCCGCTGTCGCAGATTGGACCTTAACGTATGAATTTGCGAGATTCAATCGGGTTCCCCCAGTATCACGATGCAATGGTTGGAATGGCTGACCGCTGGAGATACCATCCAAATGCATGTACATCTGGACAGCTCTGTTATCCGCCGGCTTGTATCGCTCGCAGAGAGTCACAATTGGTGCATTTCTTGGACTACTTCCTGACAAATAATCATGAAGCACAAGAAGGCTCGCATTAATGATTGCATATTTGTCGTTGGACAAGTTTCTTCTCTTTTCCATTGAGCGGAAAATAACGGATTTAGACCAAAGTTCATTTGAGATATCTATCCGTGAACCCGATGTTAATTCTTCAATAATTGCTTCCAAGTTAGATTGACTGTTCCATGTTTTTTTGAAATGGCCCATTGCATCCAGAGTAATGAATAAAACCATGAATTCGAAATTGTCCTCTATTGAAAGATCGAAACCATACCCAAATGTGTCAAGGAATTTCAAGAATAAATGAGTGAGTATTCGCTCTAATTCTTCATTATTAACTTCAAGTTCTGCTAAATCTAGTATCGAAGAAATCTTTTGTTTATCTATTCGAGGATAGTGGACCCCCATTGCAAAATTTTCAGCATATGAAAGCAGAATCTTACGTTGAATCCTATTCATGTTTATCATAAAATATCACTCACCGTCCAAGTTTATTCCTAAAATCTCGTATAATTTATTTTTCACATCTACAATCCTTTGTAATGGAGTCAAAGCATTCCCATTTTCGTCTGTAGCAGGAGGCGCGTAAGGTACTGCAGTTCCATTTGCATCTGTAAAAAATGCTGTCTTATCCGCTTGTGTTTGAGTAATTGACAGTCCTCCACCAACGCCTAAATACTTCACGTCTAGACCTAAATTTCCAAATCCACTCGACTCAATCTTGTTCACTTCTAGAGATATATCAGTAATCACACTTGGCATCGATTCTAATATCTCATAAATTGGCGTTTTTTGTTTCAATGCCTTCAAAATATTCACCATTTGCAAGAAACTTGTCTTGAGATCTAACACAAACTCATAGGTTATGTCTCTAGTAGAAAATTCTTGTTTAGTTGAACCATAAAATGTAATTTTGATTTGCTCCATTGGAGAATGCAATGTGATTGTTCCAAAATCTGATGATGTTAGATCGAATGATAACTTAGATTCTGAATCAATAAACGGCTTCAGTGGATCGTTCGCATCCATAGAACTGTAAGTTATTGAGTGTGTGATTACTTCTACCTTGTACCCCCCCCCAAAATTGAAAAAATTAGGTCCACTCACCTCAAAATTACGGCCTTCTTCAGAACTTGACATAAACCCTAAGAGCAGTCCAGCGCTGACAGATTCGTCTCCAGTGATTTCAAGACCTTGTGATAGTTTATTGTTAACGTAATCGAAATCAATAACTGAACTGACTGATCCACTTCCACCAATCTCACCTCCAACGTACGTCAGACCATTCTCGTTTGCAGAACCATCGCCAGAGGTATCAAGTCCAAACCCGAGCACAATAGAGGCATCGGCAAGCGCGCCAATGGTGAATTTATTCCCTACTGTGGAATAGGTCCCTGTTGCCAATGAATAAGAATCAATCGCTAGCTCAATTAATGGGTATTTGCTATACAAAGGACCAAGAAGGAAAAAATAAATTGAATCTTTCAGTGAGTCTATATTTGGGTATTCGTAAACAGTTGACCATGAACCATAAAGTCCTGCATATACTGAGACTCCTCCACCAATATCGATGGGTGCTGATTTTGATCTATCTATTTTACCATCGCTATTTTTTTTCCCGAAGCCAAATCGTGTCCCCCCTGGTTCCACCCCAACTCCTGCTTTGTAAGTTGATTCTAAATTATATTTTGTTCCATCAATATTTTTAATGACGAAATACTGTTCAACATCAACTTTGAATTCAACTGCAACATTTGCACCTACTCCATACTCAAGTGTTGAATCGACGCCTAAATTATTCAGATGTTCATCAATACTCAAGGCGTCTGTGATAAAATCCCAGAAATTATAGTTGTGATCCCGCCCCCAATTTACTGGCTTTTCAGTTTTATATCTCACCCACACATCCTGCGGGGTCATAACATCGAAGACTTCCAACCGGATTCTCCCTCCTACTGCTTCGGGAGAGTTTTGAGAAACTTCGAGACCTTGAAGTTTGAGGAAAAAATTTGGAGTAAATGTATAATCCCCAGACACGTCGAAAATTAATTCATCCCCTCCACACAACTGTACCTCTAAATAAGATGTTGAACCAAATGGATTAGAGTATGGGTTGTGACACGAGAGGATCATAGGAGTTCGTTTGTACATCATCAAATTATCCTGGAAATAATCATAGTGTTCAACATGAATTTTCAATTTGACAGCCCAATTGTCTCGTATTTTCATGCTGATGCTGCTGTGCAGTAAGAGATCTAATTCAGCACCAGATGCATCGAAAGAGTGATTACCATTTATTTCAAACCTTGAAAATGGATCTCTTGGATCAGACATAGCGTGATACTGCTGTAATGTCTCAATTTTACAGTTACTTATGGTCAAATGAGATGGGTCGAAATTTTTTACATCCTCATAAAGATTTGAATCGAATACCCCATTTTCATACCGTTCGGCTGCGTTGCCACCATGAGTTACCATCATAGATTGTAAACGGATCACAGCGGCTTCAGTTTTCTTCCCAAAAATTCCATCAACATCCTCGACTAAACCAAGAAGATTCAATATTCTTTGCAACTCTTTTACACTTGGTCCACGGTTTCCTCGTCTTAATTCTACTTCCTCTAATGGTTCTGTTATGTAAACCGGTGTCGCTATTGCGTCTGTGTGTTTGGGGAATGAAGTGAGGATTTTTCTTTCATCCACTGACACTTTTTCGTCAACTTTTGAAATCTCAGTTATAGAGACCACTACGTTTTCATCGATATCATCGCTAATTTGACTCCCTGCGCTTTGACCATTGACAGTTAGAGAATATACCTTGATACCTCCGTCAATAGTTCCCCTAAAGTCATCTGCCACATCGAGTATAAGTTCATCTCCATATGCCATCTCAAAAGTCATGCAAGAGTAGTACCTTTTCTTGTAACCGGTCCTGCCATTACCATACATCAATAGCTCGGGAGGCGGAGGTGAGTTACCTCGATACAACCCTCCTTTTCGACGGGAATCTAACTCACAGAAGTTCCATTTTACACCCCTGTTAGAGTCAAAATATCTAGACTCAGTTGCCAAATATGTCTCGGGGATAAGGCTAATTTTTACCTTAAATCCCTGTTTAATCTTGAATTTAATGAATCCAGCATCATCTGAACCCAACCAGTTGGAACCATAATGGAACAACCGAACGTGCCTAGAATCTGGATTATGATACTTATTCTCCCCCCAACCATAGGCCAGTTCGTGATGGCCTTTTATCTGCAAAGTGTCGAAAGGATTCCACTGATCTGCGTCTGAGTCTTTTAGTCCACT
>JAPOHM010000044.1 GCA_029979405.1 Methanobacteriota archaeon | reverse complement strand
TTTCTCTCAAGCGCATGTTCTTCCATGCTCTTCGAAGTGTTGTTTGGATATCCCTATCTACCAATTCAACCTCTAATCCCGCTTCCTCTGCGGCTTTCACTGCAGCAAGCAATTCAGCACCTGGTTGTTGTCCTTCATCTAATCCAAGTTTACGTTGTTCTGCAGAAAGTAGAGATTGTAGTAGAACCATGGGGGCTTTTCCTTCTTTGATTACTTTCAGTAAGCCTTCCTTGTCTAACCTTCTATCAGAGGTTAATGCCTTATGTCTACTCTCACATAATTCAACTGCAACGATGTCCGGCTTCCAATTTTCGATATTTTCGATTACCGCCTCAACGGAAGATGTAGCAACGTGTGCTGTACCCAGCAGGCGAAGGTTTTCGTCAACATCAACAATCGGTGCTGCCAATTAAATTCCTCCAAATATTTGTTCCAGTTTCATGGAAATTATCTTCATTGCTTCAATATCTGAGTCAGCTTTTATATCCCCAAAGGGAATCTGCCCGCCAGCCATTACTGCATGACCGCCTGCGGTTCCTTCATTGAACGATTTTTGTAAAATTTGTCCGATATTGATTCCATCATTTTTTGAACGAGCAGAAATAATGACCTTATTTCTGCGAACTCCAAAACAAACAACAACAGAAACTCCTTCCGTCGTGAGTAAAAAATCTGCTACTTGAGAAAGTGCATCTCTATTTGCTAAGTTATGTATGGGGGCAAGTAATAACCCTCCAACTTGATACATATCCTGTAGAGCGTGTTTGAATATGTCTAGAACTTCTTTTGAACGAGGAGGGGCCTCGAAAGAGCGTAATAATTCCCAATTAACATAATTGTTTAACCATGAAAGGGCAGTCATATCAACTTCATTGAAGGCTCTTGTAAATCCAAGAGTGTCAGTTCTAATTCCAAAGGCTAACGCAGTTGCGACGTTTTGTTCAATATCATAACCTGAATTCATCGCAATTGTTGCAACTAGAGATGATGTGGCTGCGAATTCAGGGCGTACTAAAACCACCTCCCCTGGTGGCCTGTCTTCAGACAAATGATGGTCAACAATTATGGTAGGCACAAAATCCCTTGGAAGTATATTGTTTGCTCCTGATTTATTGAAATCAACACATACTGTGATGTCAGATTCTTTCAGTAAATCTTCTATTTCCCACTCAAGGATAACCCTTCTAAGTTCTAAATTGAGCATTCTAACCATCCCTACGTTTTGTTGGTGCTCAATCATTCCTCCGTGAGCAATGGTAACCGTTTGTCCAATTTGCTTACAAATTTGCTCGATTGCAAGAGCGCTTGCAATGGAATCAGGGTCTGGATTATCATGGCAAACGATCAGAACTCTAGCATCAGGTTGTGACTTTAGTCGACGAATTACATCTGAGGCACCGTGTTTTCTATCAATATTTTTCAATCTATCTTTCAGAAGATTTAATGTCAAATCTTCAACAGATATCAATTCAGAATTTTCCATTTCAAATGTTGATAGAATGGGTGTTTGAGGCCACAATTTTAGTAACTCTTCAGTAGGTTTATCGTCACAAATTATTTCATCCAAAATAACTACTGCAGTAGGAGCAACTTCAGGCAATGGCATTTCATTTAGTTCCATTTCTGTTGGTAATGTAACAATCTCAACATTTGGAATTCCAATAAGTTGCTCAGCTAGGCCGATTAATCGAACTCTTGACGTGGTTCCAATCCATTTTGCTAGTTGAATAGCGATATTATCTGATCCAAAGATAAGGAACATTCAATTCACCAACCTTTCTAGAACATCAAATAAGTCCTTGTGTTCTCTAACATCATGTACTCTAACTATATCGATACCTTTGTTAAACGCTTTACTTGCAACTCCAAGAGTGCCTGCTAATCTTCCATCAGTACTCTCCTGTGAACATATCTGTCCAATCATTGATTTTCTTGATACTCCCCACAAAATCTTGTACGGCCGGAGTTTTTCACTGAATTTTAACAAGTCCAAATTGTGTTGTAACTTTTTTCCAAAACCAATCCCTGGGTCAAGATAGATTTTTTCTTTAGGTAAGCCTCTATCTTCTAATTGCTTTGCTTTGTCAATTAAGTAACCAAAGACATCTGAACATACATCGGTGTATTCCGGATTATCTTGCATATTTCCTGGCTCTCCTTTCATGTGCATAATGCAAACATAGCATTGCTTTTCTATAACGAGATCTACCATATTTGCATCTCTCAATCCGCTAACGTCGTTTACCATAATTGCACCGTTATCCAAAGCAATTCTTGCAACTTGATGATTTCGCGTGTCGATTGAAACCTTTGAGAATTGTGAAACGTCTTTTACAAGTTGCGACACTCTGCTAATCTCTTCTTCTATAGAAATTGATTTTGAACCTGGTCGTGTAGATTCTCCCCCAATATCTATCCAATCTGCACCGTTTTGTACCATCTTTCTTGCTAATTCTAGGCTACCATTTCTGGAATTTGAATAGAAGGAATCTGGGGTGGCGTTGATTATTCCCATAATCTGAGGTCGGCGTAAATCCCGACCCTCAAAGACTGCCATGTTGACCCCCGTGTCTGCGAGAGGTTTTATGACATGTGGGGTGTCAGGTGTCGCCATGTCTGAGGATTTACCGACGGAGATTGACTCCGTAGGTGGAAATTTAGATGGCCCTTTGGATGCACCTTCTGAAGAGTCACTCGAACTGGCGGAGCGAATTATCGTTAGACTGAGACCACCCTCCCGAGTAGCTATCTCAAAAATGATTCATACAAAAGCAAAAAGTGTTGGTGGAATTTTAGCGGGTTATGCGGTTTTCTGGTGGCTAGCTGTTTTGCAGGTGGACAATGAACCAGCATTTGAGTCGATATTTTTTGGACCAGATTTCCTTGCGATAACGATTATCGCACCAGCATTGATATTCCTTGGTTCCCTTTTTGAAAACATAAGTAGAGAACTTGGCCAACTTTTCCCGGGATTGGCTCATGGTATAATGTTTGTAATGGCATTTTTGTATACATTCGAACCTCTAGTGAGAGGACTTCTAATGAACGATATCGATGCGGGAGATGCGGTTTGGAAAACCGTTAGACTAGCCGTACTTTGTATCACGATTTTAGTCGCAGCAAAGATGTTAATCGATGCATGGCTACTAAGATGGGTCAAGGTATTCATGGAAAACAATCCTGACTTGGATTTCTCGGATTCTTCAGGTGAAGAATTGGAGATGATCCAAGATGAAAACGAAACCGAGAGTTGAAGTCAAAAACCTGCTCGGAGAAACGATGAGCGAAAGACTTGACGTCCTGAGACTTGGATATCGAAAAGGACGAGATCCAAGAATAACAACTCATCTTGCATTGGTTTCTAGGGCATTTGGTGCAGACGGATTTTTACTTTCTGGGGATTCTGATGAGGAACTTTTTGAGAACTTAGATTCTGTTTCAGAAAGATTTGGAGGATCGCTTGATACTGAACACGTGAAAGGGATGTCTCACCTAAAACAACACATAACAAATGGCGGAGTTGCGGTGCACCTAACTATGTATGGTCAACCATACAGGGAAGCTATCCCAACAATAAGGAGAGATAAGCCATTAATTGTTGTTGTTGGGGGTGCGAAAGTACCTGGCGATGTTTACAAATTGTGTCAGCACAATGTTGCAGTAGGTAACCAACCACACTCGGAAGTTGCTGCACTTGCACTATTTTTGGAGGCTTGGTTTGGCGATTCAGGTAGTGAGAAAAATTTCGAAAACGCCCGGCTTGTAATCGAAGGAACCAACAGTGGTAAGATAGTTCATGAATTATGAGCAATTTAAACTATGTAAACAAATGCTTACAAAATAAACTAAATCCAAATTTTGGGCTTTGAATTGTTCTATCAAGGTAAATATCCCTTATTGAACATCTTTGCCAATAATTATGACCCCTCTAGAATCAGCAAAATTAATGTCAGGGGTATGGTCACAGAAAGGCGATACCTCCCTTGGCGATAAAATTAGTTTAGTAGATGCTACTGATGGAATCGTAAGAGGTGAACAAATACCTCAATCTGCATCTGGTGATGGCATACTTTTACTAGCGGATGGCAGTCGTTTCACAGGTTCATTATTTGGTGCAGAAGGTTGGGGTCAAGGTGAACTTGTTTTCACAACTGGAATGACCGGGTATCAGGAATCACTAACAGACCCTTCGTTCGCTGGCCAAGTCCTTACATTTACATATCCACTGATTGGTAATTACGGTATACACCAAGGAACGAGTGAATCTGCAGCAGTATGGCCTCGAGGCGTAGTGGTCCGACAGGCAATGAAAAACCCCGACCATAGAGATTCTATTGCTAGCTTAAACGACTTTTTGGCGTATCATAAAGTTCCTGGCATCGAGAATATCGATACTCGAGCAATAACAAAGAAAGTAAGAGAATATGGTTGCTTGTTATGCGTATTCGGTCCGATTGAGGAAGAATCACAAATGGCGGCTCATCTTGAGCAAATGCAATCACCGGAACTTGAAGACTTGGTGGATCAAGTTTCAATTAACGAGCCTGTTGTTGTTAACCAAGGTGCTACAGACAAGATGGGAAGAGCACTACCGAGAATCGCTGCAATAGATTGCGGAATAAAGTATAACATTTTGAGAAGCCTCTGTAATTACTTTGAGGTGGTATGGTGTCCACCAAGCACGACCTTTGATGAAGTAAAATCGTACGATATAGTTGCATTATTCTGTTCAAATGGACCAGGAGACCCTGCTCATCCAGGTAAAGCAACAAGCGCAATGAACACGCTTGCAGCTGCCGTTAAGGCAGACCTTCCTGTTATGGGTATATGTCTTGGTCACCAATTACTAGGTCTAGCGAGTGGCCTCCAGACCTACAAAATGCGCTACGGACATAGGGGTGCAAATCAACCATGTGTCGATTTAGAATCTGGAAGAGTTTGGATAACCAGCCAGAATCACGGTTTTGCAGTAGCAGACCCCGATGCGGGAATGTTGGCTGCTCATCCGTCTGGAGCATGCTCTCCCAAAGGGGAAAATTTACACGGAGCGACACCAAAGGTTCGGTTTGTTAATGCAAATGACAGAACTGTTGAAGGATTAGACTTAGAAAATAAATCGGTATTTACTGTTCAATTCCATCCTGAAGCGGCGCCTGGGCCTCATGATGCATATCCCTTATTTTCGAGATTTAGGGAAATGGTAGATTCTCATTACGGAGGTGGAAATTGATGCCACGAAGAAATGATATTGAGACAATCATGGTTCTCGGCTCAGGGCCGATCAAGATTGGTCAAGCGGCTGAATTCGACTTTAGCGGTTCTCAGGCAGTTCAGGCACTGCGTGAGGATGGTTACAAGGTCATACTGGTAAATTCAAATCCAGCAACTATTCAAAACGACCCTGAAATGGCAGATAAAGTGTACATTGAGCCTTTACTACCTGATACTATCAAACGAATTTTAGAGGTTGAGAAGCCAGATGCTTTACTTGCAGGAATGGGAGGTCAAACCGCTTTAAACATCGCAAGCGAACTTGCCCATGCTGGTGTCCTTGATGATTTAGGTGTCGAACTTATTGGTTCAGATTTGGACGCAATTGATAAAGCTGAGGACAGAGATTTATTCAATCAAGTTTGTCTTGAGATCGGGCTACCTATTTCAGAAGCATTAGCATGTAATTCTATGGAAGAAGTTCTTGCAGCGGCTGAAACCATCGGTAGTTGGCCTATCTTGATTAGGCCAGCATTTACGCTCGGTGGTTTAGGTGGTGGCACCGCATGGAATACCGGTGAATTGGTCGAAATAGCTACTCTCGGACTTCGAAACAGTCGTATTGGGCAGGTCCTTATCGAGGAGAGCATCCTTGGATGGCAAGAATACGAATATGAAGTTATGAGAGATACTGCAGACAATGCAACTATTGTTTGTACCATGGAAAATATCGATCCAATGGGTGTTCACACCGGTGAATCGACAGTTGTAGCTCCTGTGCAATCTCTGTCCGATAGAGACCACATGGAATTGAGAGACATGTCTCTCTCGCTGATTAGAAAGCTCAACATCAAGGGTGGATGCAATGTACAATTTGCCGTCAATCAGTCTACAGGCGAAGTCAGAGTTATTGAGGTCAATCCTCGAGTTTCAAGGTCTTCCGCACTTGCGTCCAAAGCGACAGGCTACCCTATTGCACGAATGGCTGCCAAAATCGCTGTAGGATATACGCTTGATGAGTTGCCTAACCCAATTACCGGTGAAGGCACTACTGCCGCTTTCGAGCCGACCTTGGATTATTGCGTTGTAAAAATACCACGTTGGCCGTTCGACAAATTTAGGACAGCAAATCGAACCTTAGGTACCTCAATGAAGTCAACAGGCGAAGTAATGGCAATCGGCAGATGTTTCGAAGAAGCATTCCTCAAAGCATGGGCTTCCTTAGAACAAGGCTCGCACTATCCAAGACCTCTAACAAGAGCAGATGAGTCAGAAGGAGAGGGTATGGTAGAAAGAGCATTGCAGAAGCTACCCGATGAAACCCTAATCGATTGGTTGAGAATTGCTACCGATAGGAGAATGGGTGCAGTAATTGAGGCTTTTAGAAGAGGGTGGAGCATTGAGCGAGTTTATGAAATCACAAGAATAACCAGGTGGTTCTTGTATGGATTCGAAAAATTGGCTAAAACCGAAGCAGAAATTGTAAAAGCGGCTTGCTCTCCAAAATCCCTAACTGCTGCCCAATTGAGAAAGTGGAAGAGTTTAGGGTTCTCCGACGCTCATATTGCAGACGCATTGCTTTCCTTCCCTGCAGACAAACTAAAATCAGCCAGCAATGATGAAAATGAACAGGCAGTAATGAAAGCCAGACACGCACATTCAGTCCATCCGATTTTCAGAATGGTAGATTCATGTGCCGCTGAATTCGCTGCAAAAACACCTTACTACTACTCAACTTACGAACCTAATGGCCATTCTGGGATTGATTATCTCCCTAATTTGGAATCAAGAGATAAAATACGCCAGGTCGTAATCGGCTCTGGACCGATTAGGATTGGTCAAGGCATAGAATTTGATTATGGCTGTGTTCATGCTGTAAAAGCGATCAGAGAAGCTGGAATGGATGCAGTTTTGATGAATAATAACCCAGAAACAGTCTCAACAGATTTTGATACATCTGATAGACTATACTTTGAGCCATTGACTCTAGAATATGTTACCGAGGTTCTTCTTCGCGAAAAGGCTCATGGAATATTGTTGCAATTTGGTGGACAAACCGCAATCAATCTAGCATTACCTTTGGAAAAGAGACTTCCTAAGTTGAATTTAGATTTGCAAATCCTTGGAACAACTTGTGACGCAATAGACGAAGCAAGTGATCGAGAAAGGTTTGAAGAATTTGCAAAAAGAACTGGAATAAGGATGCCTAAAGGTTCAACTGGGACCTCACCGGATGATGTTAGAAAGATTGTTGAAGAAATAGGATTCCCTGTATTGATTAGACCGTCTTACGTTCTTGGCGGAAGAGGGATGGAAATTTTGTCAAATGAAAAGCAACTCAATGCTTACCTTGCAGAGGCTTTCTTAGCACCAGATAAGCCATTGTTGGTAGACGAATATCTAGGTCATGCTACAGAACTCGATGTTGATGCAGCAGCGGATGGAGAAGATGTATTGATAGGTGCAATTATGGAGCACTTAGAAGAAGCAGGAATACATTCAGGAGATTCGACGTGCTTTATCCCAACTCAAAACATACCTGAAGAAATGCTTGAAAGAGTAAGAGAACAAACGAGGAAAATAGGTTTGGGGTTGAAAATTAAAGGATGTTTCAATATCCAATTCGCGATACAAGGAGATGATTTGTACTGTTTAGAGGTAAATCCAAGATCGAGTAGAACAGTTCCATTTGTAGCTAAAGCTACCGGGGTTCCAATGGCCAGAATTGCGGCAAGAGTCACTCTCGGAATAAAGTTGAGTGAACAGGAAATACCTCAAGCAACTTCGGGCCACATCTCGGTTAAAGCGCCAGTATTCCCATTCATCAAGTTACAAGGCTTAGACCCTGCACCTGGTCCTGAAATGAAATCAACCGGAGAGGTATATGGTTCTGATACCAGAGCAGATGTTGCTTATCTGAAAGCGAGATTAGCAACAGAAATTCCTGTTGCATCAGAAGGAGGCGCATATCTTACTGTAAGAGATGGAGACAAGGAACAGATTTCATTTATTGCAAGAGAATTATCCCAAATGGGCTTCAAACTGTTCGCAACACCAGGGACAGCAGATTCGATAAGGAACTCTGGAATAGAGGTGACTACGGTCTATAGAATAGCAGATAGGAAGCATCCTGATGCGTTGGATTTGATGCGAAAAGGAGAGGTTTCATTCATCGTAAACGTGCCAACTATTTCCGGAGGCGCTGTAAGAGACGGAAACATGATGAGGAGACTTGCAGTTGAAATGAATATTCCATTCGTTACAACAATGTCTGGTGCAACAATGGAAGTAGCAGCTATCAGAGCAAACAAAGAAGTTGACTTGCAACCTATGAGATTGAAAGTTAACTATTGATTAACAAGAATCGTAAGCTTCTATGATATACTCGGTGAGTGGGCTCGTCCAAGCTAATTCACTAATTCCATCACGTCCTTCGGACGCATAAATTCTTACGATATCTTGGACTCTTACGTTGCCCTGGCTCGACCTAGCGACAATAGTCTTTGGCTTGAGTGCCTTCCCAGTGCCGTGAGGATCGTAAATAGTGTCAAGTGCATCCGCAAGGAACCAATCAGGCTTGTCCTTTTCATCGCCTTCGAAAGTTTTCTTTGGCCTCTTTGCACCTCCAAACAGCCCTCCTGCTGCCTTTTTGGGTTTGTCCTTCTTTGCTGGAGCCTCTTTCTTTGGAGTTGATTTTGATGTAGGTTTGGAGGTATCTTTCTTGGCTACTTGTTCACCCTTCATTTCAGACTCTAATTCAGCTCGCACTTCTTTCTCTATCTGTTTGCGAAGTGCAGCTTCATCAACGCCACCGCCTTCCTTTTTCATATTCTCAATTACGGTTAGATAGTGTGATGCAACCTGAATAAGTGCAGTTTCCATGCTTGCTTCTAACTGCATCGATACTACGTCTCCAGAAGAATCTCTCCATTTTCTCCACTGTAGCATAGTGTTTGCATGAATGTCAGATCCACACTTAGGACAAAATGAACGCTTAGGAGGTTTGAGGACGGGAATCGATCTCATCGCTTCTGGATCAATCCCTTCATGTTCCCCACTTGATACGTCATGAATGTGAGTACTCGCATCCATACCTAATTTCATGGCTTCTCTAAACAATCCTTCTTTGAGGTCTAATGTTCCCTGTTGAACAAGAAGCCATCCATCAGTTCCTCTGTTAGTAGCTCTAACAGCGGCCGCAGAAGCTTCAGATTCTCCAAATTTGTAATCGGCGAATACGTTGCTTTGCGGAGCTTCAACATCATCTTCACTTACTCCTCCAGTATCATCATCATCTGCTGGTGCCGCGATTCCTAACAATATGGTATTTGCGCCGTCTTCGGCTTTCGCAATAATGTTGAATTTTTCCGCCATAGACAAGTCTTCTCTGCTTCTAATAACGTCCTTTAATTGGTTCAAATCGTGACCAGTAGCAGTGATTGGTCCTCTAACCGTCAGGTCATTTCCGCATGAAAGACAGAACTTAGTTGCGGGCTCGACAGCAGACTCACAACTAGGACAATAAACTCCGCCCATGTAAGGGCTGTTAGAGTATTTACC
>JAPOHM010000027.1 GCA_029979405.1 Methanobacteriota archaeon | reverse complement strand
ATCCAGCAAAAAATCGTTTGGTGGAGGTCATTCCTGGAAATGATACCTCCGAGGAAACTATAGCACGTACAGTACAATATTGTAGAGGTCTGGGTAAAGTAGTGATAATTTGTAAAGATAGGCCCGGATTCGTTGTTAACAGATTCTTTGTTCCTTGGCTAAACGAGGCTTGCTTACTATTACAGGAAGGAATTGCAACCACTGCGGCCATCGATGCAGTAGCAATGAAAGCGTTCAAAATTGGAATGGGGCCATTCGCTTTGATGAATTTAACAGGTCCACCGATTGCATTGCATTCCACAGACTATCTTGCTGAACAATTGGATACTCCGAGATATACCGGAGCAGAGAATCTACGAACAATGGTTGCTGCGAATGGGCAATGGGAAATCGGAGAAGACACTTCATGTTCTGAAGAAGCAGCTGAGATTATCAAGACTCGTTTACTTGGTCAGGTTTTCGCTGTTGCTGGCCAAATTGTCGATGAAGAGATTTGCTCAATGGAAGATGTAGATAGAGGAGCAAAGGTCGGCTTGAGATGGGCAAGGGGGCCATTTGAGATTGCAAATAAAATTGGAATTGATTCTGCAAAATCTATGGCTGAAAGTTACGCAAATTTAGCTGGATTTGAACTGCCAAAAGCATGGAATAGGAGCGAAAGTTTTGATTTCAATTATGTTGACATGAATGTCGAAAATGGAGTTGCAACCTTGACAATTAACAGGCCTGAGGCTATGAATGCATTAAACGAGACTGTTGTCGGCCAATTGTCTGCTGCGATAGACGAAGCTAACGCTAATTCTGGAGTTCATACAATTGTTCTGGATGGTGCTGGTAAAGCGTTCGTTGCAGGTGCAGATGTGAAATTCTTCGTTGACAAGTTGAGAGCTGATTCATTCCCTGACATTTATGATTTTACAGCAAACGGCCATGATGTGCTGAACAAATTAGAAAACTCCGAAAAGACAACGATTGCGTTGACAACAGGTCTTGCCCTTGGAGGGGGATTAGAATTAGCACTTTCCTGTGATTACCGGATTGGAACAAGAAAAACTCAATTTAGATTCCCCGAAACCAACATAGGAATTTATCCTGGATTGGGAGGTACTCAAAGACCTGCACGAATATGTGGCATCCCATCTGCTCGATGGGCTGTTTTAGCAGGTAATTTCATGGACGCACAAACCGCTGCAGACCTAGGATTGGTTACTCACTTGGTTGAAGTCTCGGAAGTTGAAAACACAATTTCTGAAATATCATCGAGCGGAAAACCTGAAAATAAATACCCCGGAAAACCAAGAAATGCAAATTCTAAAATTGTTAAATTTGCTGAATTATTCTACAGTGATGAAAACTTATCATCTCTATTACTAGGGACATGTCCAGATGGATTTGACCAAGAGGATAAGCTTGTTTCAAGACAAATGAAAGCATTGTCGAGAACGGCTCCAATCGCCGTTTCACTCGCAAGTAATCTAATCAATCTTGCAGAAGATACATCATTAGAGGACGGTCTGAGATCTGAACTTGATAGTTTGAGGACTATATTTTCAACAAAAGATGCTCTTGAAGGTCTTAGTGCGCTAATTGAAGGTAGAAAAGCATCATATTCGAACCAATGATGGTGTTTTTCCTACACTATGTTTTATCACCAACATCTGCTACGAGGAACATGCCCGAACCTCCTCTCGTTTTGCCAATTAACGCCTTAGTTGCTATTAGGCAAAACATAGATGATACCATTGCAAATGGAGGTAATATCAGAACCTTATTGGCAGAACATTCAGGAGAAACTCCATGGAATACGGACTGGGAAGTAGAAGCTGCTGTTGAAGCATTACACGTTTTTGGTAGTCGCTGGACTATTGAGATTTTATCGACACTTTACATTGCAGGAGCAAGAAGATTTAATCAATTAAAATCCCTATTGTCAGGGATATCTTCTCGAACTCTATCCGATAAACTACGATTTCTCACAGAAGAAGGATTAGTCGAAAGGCAGGTTGCAGATGGACCACCTATTCGGGTCGATTACGTACTGTCGGAACATGGAAAAACATGTGGGAGATTACTTTCCCCCCTTGTTGCACATTTGAAAATCAGATCAGGCTCGGTTAAGGGAAAATAAGCAAACAACAGACCGAATCTATTACAAATGAGTTCTTACAAAAGTTACTCATGGCACTGATAAGGCAGTGGATAACACAGCGACCGTGGCTCGCTGCTGGTCTTACTGGTGCTACTGGAGGATTGCTGGGAATTGGCGCCCAAATTGGAGCCTTAGCCTTCCCCCGAGGTACTGTCAATACCAAACTAAGGGACTTTGAACATCCATTGCGAAGAAGAATATTGATGACACTGGAGAAAAATCCCGGATTATGTTACAGAGAGCTTCAATCCCACCTTTCCGCAGCTAATGGAACCTTGAGGCACCATCTTGATGTTCTCTCAAGCAGAAAGTCTATCACAATAATTTCTGTAAATGGTAGAACTTGTTACTTTGCTGGAGCACCAAGTCAAGTCGAGGTACTTAGGGGCATGAAAGTTGGTGAGAATGAAGCCGCCAAACAAATGCCCATAGGTTTGTCTTTAGTCCAAAAAACAATTGTTGAAGATATCAAAGTTAACGGCATCCCGAAATCTCAAGCAGCCTTAGCAAGAAGAATTGGGAGGTCAAGAGCCTCAGTACATTCAGCGGTTCAAGTTCTAAGACGAAGAGGAATTTTACGCGAAGATAGAGTTGAATTAGCTCCTCACCTAACAGATTCGGACATATGGAATAATCAGTCAACCATTGATTACGAATGGTCGGACGAAAGAAGATGATTCAACAATCGTCTCTTGAGAAGTAATTATTGCGCATTGTTCAAAACCTTTCAACATTCGCCTTAGGTTATGTTCGATTTACGTCTCGAAGAAATACCACTTCCTGCTGGTAAAAAAGACAGAGACAAACTAATTTCTTGGTTAATCGACACTTTATGCCTACACCGTAGAAGAGAGGATTCTGCCTCTGATGAAAACGGATTTTATTCTCCGATACACAGAATCCTAAGTGAACATTTGCTAAAATTTCCAGACAAAGGTTTCGAAACTAGAGAATTAGCTATAGAATTGGGACTCACTCCTGCAGCGATACACCACCATTTTGCAAGATTGGTTTCGGCAGGACTTGTATCTACAACCTCTGGAAAAGGCTGGAAAATATACTATATTGTTGGCGGATCAATTTCCAACGCTATCGAAAATATGCGAGCGCGTTCAAACATTATTCATCAGCAAAGAATTTCCATACTGGATGAAATTTGGAATCGTGGTAAAAATACTACAATGAAAATTGAAACCCCACCCGATGGAAAACCAAGTACTCTGATCAGGGTCAAGGAATGGGGGCCACTAGAAGGAGGTGAAAACGAGATTTCTAGATTCATGGCCGATATAGGATTACTTGGAGAAAGGCCTGGAAGAGAAAACCATGCTGATTCTTTGTCAGTGAAAATTTTCCAAATGCTATTAGCATCAGGACCTCCAATTTCCATAGACGAGTCCGCTGAAAAATGCGATGGTGCCAAACCAAGAGTAGGGAGAATCCTCGAACGATTTAGAGGCACTGGATTGATTGAGAGAGTCGCAAGAACAGACCGCCTTTCTTCGGCGCTTTGGTCCGCGATGACAACTCAGTACATGAGAAGGGGCGAGGATTGGTTATTGAAGAAGGGAGGATTCCAAAGGCTATCCGTCCCAAATAATCTCCTCAAGCATCTAAAAAATGGAACTTGTACGCCTGAAAAAATAGCTTCGTCTCTAAAATCATTTGAGCCGAGAGATCAAATGCTTTTGCTCAACCTTCTAGGGGGTAGATTACCACTAGGATACAGATTAGTTGGCAATACTGTTGAATCTATGAAAAGAAAATCAACAGATGACCTTGACCGTATATTTAGAAGAATACAAAAAGTTGGTAAGACGCTTTCTGAATTGAATGAATAATTCAATCAGTAAGACGCCAAGTACTCGCTTGTTGCAGCAGCAAATTCTTCTCGACTTGATTTGCCGTGCATTATAGCCCTAATGTGCTTCGCATTAGGGAGGCCCTTTGTGAAAGAAACTGCGTGGCCTCTCATAGATTTGATGTTTAATCCGGTTGTTTGCCTTGCTAGCTCAATGTACCTGTTCCAACACCAACGTCGTGTTGCAAACTGCTTTTCCACATCGTCCAAGGATGACCAGTTTCCTTCAAAATTCGAAATCCATGGCAATTCGCCCTCATCCATCCAGCCTAATCCGACTTTTATTTCTCCAAAGACGGATGGCCTACCGATAGCCCCTCTACCAATCATCAACCCAGATGCATGAGTTTCATTCAGGCAAGATGCCGCCGTTTTGGAATCGACTACGTCTCCATTTGCAATTACTGGTAACTCTACGGAATCAACTACTTTAGAGATGTAATCCCAATCAGCAACTCCAGAATATCTTTGTTTCAGTGTTCTACCATGGACACACAATCTTTGGATTCCTACTTGTTCTAAATCCTGGCAAATTTCCTTAGCATTGAAACTTTCAGCACCCATGCCTAATCGCATTTTTGCTGTTACAGGAATATTCACTCGGTCAACGACCTCTTCACACATAGAAACTAAATTTTCTGGTTGACCCATTAATGCGGCACCTGCACAAATTTTCGTAACTTTAGGAGCAGGACATCCAAAATTCAAATCTATTATATCAGCGCTGTCTTCTAACAATTCCGCGGCTTTTGCCATATCCTCTGTTACTCCACCGAATATCTGGGGGATAAAGGGGGCTTCTGCATCACAAGTTTCCATCTTACGCCATGACATAGCAGCATCCCTTGTCAATGCTGTTGAATTAGTAAACTCCGTGATAGTAAAATCTGCTCCACATTCTTTAGCAAGCAGTCTGAATGGTAAATCTGTGACTCCAGACATTGGAGCCAAAAATAGAGGTCTCTCTTCCCCTTGCCATTCGCCAAACTTGGGCAGAATGAAATCACTCATTGCACATCAACTTCAGAAGGTGGATTCCCACTCTTCTAAGTCGTTTTCTTTGGCCCAGTCTTCGTCTGTAGTTTCTCCACGGGCCTTCAAGACTTCTCTGGCAAGTAACCAGTATAGAAGAGCGAGGGATCTTCGTCCTTTGTTGTTTGCTGGTAGCGCCAAATCGACGTTTCTTAGGTTGTTATTTGCATCGCAAATTCCAACAATTGGAAGACCTGAATTAACTGCTTCCTTCAAAGCTTGCTGGTCAGCAGCAGGGTCTGTAACAAACAAGACATCAGGTTCGACATAAGAGCGTAGAGCTGGGTTTGTTAGGCTACCCGGTATGAATCGTCCAACGCTTGCGTTAGCGCCTATTGCTTCAGCAAACAGTCTTGCAGGCCTCTGGCCATATTGTCTCGCACTTACCACCATAACGTTAGCTGGGTTGTATTTGGTAATGAACTGAGAAATAGAACGGATTCGGCTGTCTGTAATCTCGATATCAATCAAGTAAAGCCCATCGGAGCGAACCTCTTGGATAAATTGTGCCATATCTGCACTTTTCTGCTGAGTACCAATGTGAACTGCATTGGTCTCGTAAGTCTCACGGTCAATCAATAATTCTGTCATAATAATGACTCCAGCACTTGCGCCACAAACCCCCCCTAAATAACCACTTCGTAGGCAGATTTCGAAGCAGTAACTCACGAATAATCAGTAAATAGGCGAAATTATGTAGGATAAGTTTTCTGAGATTAAATGGGTGTTCAACTTTGACGGAATCTGAAAGTGGGGATGAAATTGCTTCCACAAACGATTCAGGTTTCTATCTCGATGAAAGCGATAAACCGTTGAATGTGTCAGCATCTGATTTGGAGAGGTATGTGTACTGCCCACTTTCTTGGCAACTCGCAAGGGATGGTGCTTCTGGTAAAGGAGAAGCGATTGAAGAAGGTAGAGTTAAACATGCAGAAATACATAACAGAATTCAAAATTTTAAGGAAAAACAACTGGAATTAAGAAAGGCATTGGTCATCTGGTCGTGGTGGTTTACAATTATCCTTGTTTTCATATTTGATGCAATTCTTTTCTATGTTTTAGATGATGAAACAAGGACTCCGGAATATGTTTCTCAATACCTTACTATGCTTTCCTTAACCTGGCTTTTAATCGCAATTATTGCGATATATTTGCCCTGGAGGAAATACCTAAATTTTGATTCCAATAACGAAGAATACAACGAGATTAAAAATTTCGATGAAACAATCATTCCATTTACCTTCCAACCACTTGGTTTCCTTGGAGGATGGGGTGAAGGTGGTAGGGTAGAAGCTGGTTTATTGTTTGGAGCAATTGTTTGTATTTTACACGCAATCGGTCTAACATATGCTGACGATAAGAGGCAAGCTGGATTTATTCTCGCAAGTTTGGCCATGCTTTGGACATTAATTGCTTCGTGGCAATTGCAAAAAGCGTTACTCGCCGACAACGAATTAGAAACAGCGAAAATCAGTGCTGGAATAAGTGATGATGTAGATGTCGCTTACTCTGATGATGAGGAAACAGCAGACCTACTAATAGACGAAAATTCTGGACTCAGAGGAAGACCTGACCAAATTGTAATCGTTGATGGAGAATTTATTCCTGTTGAACAAAAGACTGGCAAGGTTCCAGAGAGGCCACATAAATCACATAAAATTCAGTTAATGGCATACTTACACTTAGTTGAAAAAACCACAGGAAGAAAACCACCTTACGGTGTAATAAAGTATGGAAATGAGAATATACATCAGATTTTTTGGACCGATGAAAATTATAAATTTCTCATGGATACAACCAAAGAAATTCAACGGACTATTGTCTATGGTGGAGCAAAAAGAAATCATGAACGTGTTGGAAAATGCCAAAACTGTTCACGCAGGTATGCTTGTGATTCAAGTCTTGTTTAATCGTAAGTGCATTCTGATTCAGTAGGGTACTGCCAGCATTCTCTGTGTATGTGTACATAAACATCGAATGTATCTTGAAGATTGCCTAACAACTCTTCACCATGTGCCTGAGCTTCTATTGATAGAGTCCATGTCCCCATTGCGAGTGGTTGTTGAAAGGTTGAAACTGAGGGCCTGCAGGTGTCTTCGCATCTCTCTTCCCAAATTCTCTCTCCGTTTGAATCGGTTATTGATGCCTCAACATAGCGGATAGCACCTACGGTTACAGCGTCCGGTCCTGCAAATGCCACGCCGATGTAAACTTTCAATTCCTGCACATTTTCGTCGATAACAAATCTCTCTTGGAAAGTTATTGGTTGGAAATTAATTGATACGAATGTGTGGTTTACATTGATCTTTTCAATTACTTCCTCAAGTTGAGGCGGATCTCTCACATCCTCCATAAATTCGCGAGCAGGAACGAGGCCTATACATCCAATATTTGATGCTAAGAAAATAGCTAACAAAGCAAAAGCTCTGATTGCGTTTTTCGGCCTCATCAGCCATCTCCAATCATTCAACATGTATCAATAAAACGGCTCGATGGTTTCAAAGACAAATACATGTTAGCATACACGCCTGAATGAAGTCAAGAGGGTCAGCCGAGCTAACGCAATGACGAACCCTATGAGTACTGACAGGCATCTTACTCGAACTTACCACCACATGTGGAACATTCTGTGGCATCAGCAGGTATCTCAGAACCACAGGCACCACATTCAGCCATTTTGACCTCTGGCTCTTGTTTTGTTCTCCTTCGAATATTCCTTCTTCGCTTATTGGATTCTGTCGCAGCTTTGACTGGATTTACCTCATCAGCTTCATCATCGAATGAGAAATCCATTGCATCTTCTGGAAGTGCGTTTCCTGCTAACGAGCGGTCTTGAATACCCATTCCAATCATAACTTCATCACCAGGCATTACTCCTTCTTCGCCAGTAATTTCGTATAATTTGGCTCTGATTGATGCATCGCTTGCTGACAAATCATTAACATCTTCCACATCGTGAGTTTGTATGTCTTTATCCTTCAATATAGCATCGATGTCATGAGATTCGAACGTTTCCTCGATCGACTTCAGAGTTGTTGTGTAAACCGACATAGCTTCTTCGTCATCTAATTCTTCAGACTCCTCCATTGCAACCTTTCTATCATATGCGGCTTCAACTTCCGCTTCTGCCTTAGCAATGCTTTCATCCCAATCACCTTCCAAGTCGTCGGATTCGTAACCAAATTCTTTGATTGCTTCATCGAAATCTTCGTATCCAGTTGCGTGAATGGTTTCTGGGTCAATCTGTTCTTCTTCCTCAGGAAGTGCAATCTCCTGTCTTTCAACAACTCTTCTCTCTCGCTTTTCGAAGTACTTCGAGGTGTCCTGGGTAGTCCCACAATAAGGACAGTTTCCTAACAAGTCTGGAATTGATTCTCCACAAGTTTCGCAATCGTGGAATTGCTTTCTTGCCTTCTTTAGGTTGAATGAACAGGAAGGGCATCTGTCTTCAGTGCCCTCTAATTCGCCGTCACAGGAGGGACAGTAATCGAAAATATCTCGTTCAACTTCTTCTTCTCGATCCCTGGTTAAGATTACTGCGGCAATGAGAATACCAATCATTACAAGTGCCATTAATGCAATTAAACCTGCTGTGGCAAATGACATGTCTCCGGCATCATCCGCAATGTTTGAAGCGTCTTCTTTTGTATCCCAATTCCAACTAATCGGATCGCTAACATCTGAGTTATCTGGCATTATTACCACATTGGTATAAGGCGCTGATGCAGTAAAGGTACAATCTATTTTGACAAATTCTCCAGAAGTTTCTACAGTTAAAGGAATCAATTCAAACTGAGCTCCAAGCTGGTCTTCGCAAGAATAATTTACAGTTCCCGTTTTGTCTGTCAAAGAATCAATTGAAATTGTATATCTCTCTCCGGCCTGAAGAGGAGCACTTGCATTGTCTCCATTTTCATCAACAAGCGTCATCGATGCTCGTGACCAAACCAGTCGCAATTGTTCAACGTAACGGACCTCACCCTGGGCGTAAGAATTCAACGGATTGTCATCATAATAACCTTCAGCAGAAAACCATTCAGCCAAAAATGATGCATTGTAGTTTCCTTCACCTTTCTGTTCTAATGTTCGCTCCCAAACATAGGAGTCTCCCGCTGCGATAGTAAATTGACTTGATGGACCTTCGTCTATTTGTTCACCGTCCCAAGTGTAGATTAGTTTGCCTCTTACTGAGATTTGTCCTGAATTAATTACTACAACCTTCCAAGTAACAGATTCATCACTTTTCAGGACTGTTTTCGAAGGTATTGCATTTACGTCGATGACAACATCAGGAACCTGATACTTCTCAATGTAAACATTAACCCTGTCGTTATCGGTGCTTTCTTGAACAAATCCACCCGTCTGATATGGATCTATTATTGCGGTAACGAGATGGTTTCCTGGGTTAACGTTAGCCAAATCGATATAGTCAATTTGGTATGTCCATGACTTTTGTGTGTTTGAGCCACCATCCAAAACTACATTGAACATTTGTGTAGGCAATGCTTGTTGATTTTCATCTAAAATTTCCAACCACATCGGAACTATGGTTTGACCGTCACCTCCAACCCTCGAAAGGGTGCCAGATATGTTCCATGGACCAGTTAATGAATCAGGATTTACGTCAACTGTTAATCCACCAACATGTAGTAAATCCATCCTTGGACTAACGGCAAGAATTGAAGTGAATTGATTATTCTCATCGCTTTCAACTACAGCATCATTTAGGTCCACTGTGGCTGTTATGGTGTTATCTCCGGATTCCGGAGCAGTCATGGTTAGGTTTGCCCATGCTGATTCGCCGGAGTTAAGAGAAGGAATTTGCAAGGTTTGAGATTCATCTCCTAACTCAATATGGACCTCACTACTTCCAGCATTTTCGGAACCTGAATTGGAGACTTCAACAGAAACAGATACATCGTCACCGGAATTTACAGTACTAGGTGAGGTGACGAAATCAGTGACTTCTAAGTTAGGAAGACCAGTTACTAAAATCTCTTTGTAGAACAATTGTTCTCCAGCATCATTGTAGTTGAACGCAATCCAAATTTGATGTTCTCCGGCTGTCAAACCTGATTTGGTAACCTCTACGTCAACCGTACTGGAAGCAGGAATGTCAACGGTTGCGACCTTTATCGGCGGGTTTGTTGCAGGCTCATAGCTACCCCAGTAAAATTTGTACAAAACATCATCTGCAGATACTGAATTTGTGTTTTCTAATGTTAATCGAACGGTCACTTGACCTCCTTCTGAAGGATTGGGTGGGAAATACGCTACTGAATTTGTTGAGGCTTGAATCCCACCGCTATCTTCTCCTTGCACCGTGTATGGAATTAAAGCAAAAATCAAAATCCCGAGAATTAGGAATGAAAGCCTCGGCTTTGCCATGATGTAAAGAGACAGAGCATAGCACTTGAAACAACCGACTAAAAATCACATTTTGGCCTTTTAATTGGTAAATACAATTACAACCAAATGAATAATTTTGATGCGAGCATTCAAGGGCGAGTGTCAGCCTCGCTAAATCAATGAGACGAGTGATACCCGTTATTTTGGTCGTTATTCTAATGACCATGAACTATAATGGTAATTATCTACTCGAAGATATAGAAGACAAAAATTTCTCATCGAGTAATCTGACACTCAGTTTTTCTAATGGACCAAATAATAATGAAGATGTGACTGGCTTATTCACAGTTTCAATAGGTAGCTCCGGGACAGGAACAATTTCTAGCATGGTGATTGAAATATCATCCGATAATACAACTTGGAATGAAGTGGTCAATCTCACAACAACTCCATGGCTTACATATCTTGATACGACTGCGTATACGAACGATTCTTATGTTCTAAGGGTTAAAGCATACGACAGCGATGTAAGCGAGTTTACAAATTGGTATCCATCCGGTGAATTCAACATTGTAAATCAGGTTCCTATTATTACATCATTTACTCTTTCGAATACTGGCTTTGGGTCCGGAGAAAGCGCACTTAACAGAGCATGGTACAATGTTCCATCTAATGGGACTCTAAGTTTTTCTTGGAGTGCTACAGATGACGACATATCGTATGCAAGTCTGGTAAATGCTCCCGGACCTGGAAGTCCAAGTAATGACGGCCCTACCGACATAGAATATGGTTGGGAATGGAGTTCAGGTAACATTCAAGAAGGAACCTATAATCCAAGAATGACTGTTTATGACAACTCAGGCCTATCAGCAAGTAAAACCATGTTCATCGGAATTGACAGAACTGCACCAACAATAACAACCCCTACAATAGGCGGAACAAACGGCTGGAGCAATAGCAATGAAGTCACTATATCTAACCTAATTGATTCTGCTGATGACGGTAGCGGAAGTGGAGTTGACTACATTCAATACAAAACAGATGATTTGTGGGTCGATACAACCGATTCCAGTATAACTCTAAATTTTGAGGAAGGAGAACACACCTTGATGCTAAGAGCAGTGGACGTTGTAGGCAATATCGGTACGGCAATTACAGTTGATGTCAATGTTGACATCAGCGTTCCTATCGGCATTGGTTGGACAGTGCCAGAATTGAGCACGAGTCAGCCACCAGGACAAGCAGTGAATGTCTCGTTTAGCGCAGAGGACTTAATTTCAGGAATCGATAATTCATCTTCGAAAATACAATTTGGATTTGACTTGAACGGAGT
>JAPOHM010000066.1 GCA_029979405.1 Methanobacteriota archaeon | reverse complement strand
CTAGGTTCTTCACTAATCCAATTTACAGTTCTATTATTCTCACTTTGGTTAATGACCTGGTTACAAAACAGAAGGCAGAGTCTACTACCAGCTGCTAATGAAAAGATTGTGAAAACAAAAAACAACGCGGGTTGGTTGGTAATCATTCCAGCAATTTGTTTTGCAGTAATACCTTTGGCAACCCTAATTGTCTCTTCATTTAGGGTCACTGAGACTAATCTCGATGGTTCAAGGACATACTGGAGCACCGAAGGATGGAGCTACGCATTCTCAGCAACTAATTCACTGCCTTCAGGGTGGGATGCTTTGTACAATTCGATTGGTTATGCCTTGATTTGCCTTATGATTGCTCTGCCTCTAGGTTGGACTTTAGCTCAAACAATAAATGACCTAGAAGAAAACTCTCCGCGCCTAGCACGGATTCTAGATGTTTTTACCATGCTTCCATTTGCAGTTTCTAGTGTTATGATAGGATTAGGCGTGATGTTAGGAATGATAAAGATAAACCCAGAGTTCTTCTATTCAATATGGTTTACTCCAGTTATCGCCCACATTATGATAACAACACCTTTTGTTGTGAGGATAATACTTCCAGCAATGAGATCTTTTGATGCGAAATATGACGAGTGTGGACAAACTTTGGGAATGTCGAAAATTAAGAGATTTTTTTTAATTAAACTCCCAATGCTTAGAGGTTCAATCCTAGTTGCAGCAATTTTCACAATTGCAATGTCACTTGGTGAATTTGGTGCGTCTTGGGTAGTGACTAGAAATTCGGATTGGACAACTCTCCCTGTAATGATTGACTCTATCCGCGCTTTTCCCTACAATGAACCACTAGTTCCACCTGCTGCTAACGCGGTATCTTCAGTCCTAATGTTGATTGCATTAATTTTGTTTATTTCTAGTGAAAAATTCCGACCAAAAAGAGACGGGGGTATGTTCTGATGTTGAGATGTATCGGGCTATCAAAAGCCTTTGAGAAGAACTTGTTTGACAAATTTGACCTCGACCTAGATGCCGGTCAAATCGTTGCGATAACTGGGCCAAGTGGTTGTGGAAAAACCACACTATTGCGTTGTATTTGCGGATTAGAGAAATTAGATGAAGGGCAAATCTTGCTAAGTGATTTAGACATAACAAAAATGCTACCAGAAGAAAGAGGAATTGGTTTGATTTTCCAAAGACCAGTCCTATACCCCCATCTAAACGTTGAAAGAAATCTGAAATTAGGCGATAAGCAAGCTGATGTCTCAACTGCACTAACTGAAGTTGGCTTGCCTGGATTCGAAAAGAGAGGAGTAGACACATTATCAGGAGGCGAAGGGCAAAGAGTAGCACTTGCTAGAGCACTATTAGCGAACCCATCAGTACTACTGCTTGATGAGCCATTCAGTTCGTTGGATGATGATTTATCCGAAAAGTTGGCAAGGGATGTTAGAGATTTATTGAAGAAAAGAGGCTGTCCCGCGATATTAGTAACCCATAACAAATCTATTGCTAAACTATTCGCAGATGTTGTTTTATCGATAGAATGACCATTACTATGATAACCTTCTATGTTCATATTAATATGTGAACACTATGATTGGATTACCTGTAGAAGTATTACCTTATGTAAGAGGCGTACAATTGGTATTAGTCGGTTATAGTGGCTACACAAAGGGTTCTAGAATCAAAGTCGACAAAATGGTCCGCAATGAGATTGTTAGAGCAGTTGGAAGAATCAGAAATCACATGCAAATTATTTTGGAATATCAATACAGAGAAGGAAATCTGGATTTAGCCCAAAAAGCAAAAATTTGCATGGAAGAATGTGATAATTTAATCGAGGACGTCAATAAATCAGTATCTGGCATGCAGCATGCCTTTTTGTCCGGTCAAAAATCACCCACTAGAGGCGAACTCAAGCGATTGATTAAACATGATCATGATGTAATTGAGATGGTAACAAAAGCGGTTAATTTAGCAAATAGTGCTGAGCAATCAACCGCTATGCAAGAGGGTAATGAGGGACAATTAGTAATGCATACAACACAACTTGTGACTAGTTGCAGGGGATTTTTTGGAGCTCGAGCGAATATTCTGGCAGGACTAAGCCAAAAGAAAAAGAGGAAGTGAAAAGATGAATTATGTGTGGAGAGACAACCCTAACATTGTAGCCAGATTAGTGAATACAAAAAAGATTCAAACAATCTCAAACCAGGAGACTGTATTGAAACCGAATGAGGCTTGCGCGCTGATTGTTGATGGTAAAATTGGAGATATAATTACAGAAACACTGGTCAAAAACATGGCTGGAGGATTTACTCGGTGGGCAGGTGACAAACTTGGTGTAACTGCGAAGGACAGGCGACTTTTGTTTGCAATGACTGGCCCAATGGATTACTGGATTCCTTTCAAGGGAAACCTTGCTAATGGAGAGCAAGTATTTGGAAATGCAAATCTGAGGATACGTATAGAACTGGAAAACGTACCTAAATTATTGAATTATTTTTCAAACAATACTTCAACATTGACAAGAGATGATGTGATTAGAGTTATTGCAACCGAATTTCACTCTAGAGTAATCTCTCCTATGATTTCATCGTGTGAGTCTATTGCTGAATTAAGAAGTCAAACCACGCTAGATAAGTTTGAATTAACAACTGAAGTTCAAATGAAAAATCTACTATCAAACTTAGGATTCACTCTATTGAAGGCTTATCCAAATTTCAACCAAACCGAATCTGAAAATATCAAGGCCAATGTTGCATCTCTTAATTTTAAGATTCAGCAAAATGAATCTGTCATCAATTCCGTGATTGTAGGTACCAAGCAAAAAGAGAAATTGAGAATTGCAGAGATCGAATCTAAAACAAATGTTGCGAAGGCAGAAGCGAGAAGTTCAATTCAAATCGAACTGGAGAGTGAGTTGAAGGAACTTCGGAAACAAGAAGCTGTTCTAGAAGCTGAACTGAACCATAAACAGCGCAGAAATGCGATTATGGAAGATAACAAAAATTCGAAGGCAACGAGAGCTATCGAATTATTTTCCAAGGTTCAGGAAGAAAAAGCAAAAAGAATTGCTAGGCAGATAGATTCAAGAAGAATAAATTTAGAAATCCTGACAAATTCACAAAAAGAATTTATTCAAATTGCTGCAAAGAATGGTGCCCTGACTCCCGAAGTCATAAGAGAACTCCTCAGGCAACAAACTGCTCAAAAAGAAATTGAAAGTAAAACTCCGAGTGTGGACTAAACTTAGAGTGTAATTCAATATAATTCATTCCAAAAACTACCGATTGGATGAATAATTAGAACCACTTAGAGGTGTTATGTACAAGCGTCCTTGGAGGTTATGGCAACCTCACTGGCGCGAGAAAGAAAGCCGTAGGCTATTTTGGTACACGTTGATTACACTCATACTTGCTATGGCGATTCCGTATTCTATAATTAATCAAATAATGGGCACAATAGGTAGGTCTGTTCTAGACCCAGTAACCCCAATTGATTCATTGGTTCCATTCATTGGATGGACGTTTGTGATTTACGTTAGTTTGTATCTTTACTATCCCGCAGCAGCATGGTTTGGTAGAGATAATAACAAAAGGATAAGAGAAATGTTCGCCTTTTATCAAGCGCTGTTTACTATGACTTGGGTAGTGTTTGCTCTGTTCATCATATTCCCAACAGAGATCTATCTTCGTGAAGATATTCCACAATCTGTTTTGGATGGAGAAGGTTTGTGGGGGTTCTGGTATGGAAATTTGATGCACAAAACAGATTTGCCATACAATGCATGGCCTAGCCTTCATGTCACGCAATCTTTGATGATTGTATTGTTGATGAGGTATTGGAAAATAGTTGAAGGATGGAAAGAGGTCGCCCTTTGGATTGCTTGGATTTTGCTCTGTATATCGGTGATGACAACAAAGCAGCACTTCTTTTTCGACCTAGTTACAGGAATAATCACGGGCACAATTTGTTGGCATTACATGTGCATCCCTGCAATGAAAAGGTCACGCGCAGAGGATTGGATTTCAGCGTTCCCAATTGAGAATCATTCTGATTGATAGGTAATAAAAACATCATGGTAGATGTTGATTAGGTCTTGGCCATCATTGTAGATAACTCCTAATTCATGATTAAGGTACGTGTTGAAATATATTGTTTCCCATTTTTCCGAATCTCCATCTGATACTTCTCTATCGATACGTTGACACGTATCTCCTAATTCATCGGTTATAGTCCAGGAAAACTGTACTGATTGGCCTCCACTGAAGTCATTCAATACGCTTGGATTGGTTACTTCGGATTCTATTTCAATTAATAATGGATGCTCACCAGCATTTTCTGGAATTGGATTGAAATCAAGAGGTTTGGGTTCGTTAGTGGAATTTTCAAACCATAATATTCTCAGATCAACGCTAATCTGAGTCGTTAATTTCTCAGTTATACCAGCCTCGCTGACGGCGTAAATGGAAAGATTGTATTTTCCATGCGACAGGAAATTTACGGTTAAAATCAAGTTGTCATCTCCAGATTTTTCTACCGACCCGCTTCCATCGTTTTTGTCAATCCCAATAGCTTTTAAATCGGTGGTTGTATTTGAGAAGTCAAAATCAATCGAAACACCACTAAAAGATTCTAGTTCTCCATCCGAATAAGTCTCAATGATTGTATTGTTACTAACTTTGAATTCAACCTTCAAATCGAATCCCCCATTGTTGTCATCAAGGAATGTGCATCCAGACAATGCACCTAGCAGAAAAAGAGAGAAGACAACTGATTGAACACGCCCTCTCATGGATTTCCTACCTAACTCAAGTCTATAAATCCCAATTTTTATTGCTCAATGATAACATAATCTGTACACTTCATACATGCGATACATTAAACTGCGTTCTAGCATGTAATACAAATTGGGCCCCATGAACGCTAAACGTGATCGTGACGATGCCAGTCAAGGCATCAGTGCAATGATTGTATTCATTGCGATTATTCTGATGAGCTCAGTAATCTCAGCGGTGGTAATTGGGTTCGGCGAGAAAGTCTTCTCAGAGACTAAAACCGATGCCCAAGAAAATGTCCCAAGCGTCAAGGGAATTGTCAACATCGTTATCCTTGAAATTTTCACACTAGGAGCAAACGACGAGATTCACATCGTCTTTGAACTTCCATACATAGAAGCACCAGTAAGCGATGAAAACGTTGCTTGGGTTGTTATGTGCCATCCTGCGGGTACAAACAATGTCGCATTTGATGAAGGAGATTTTACTATCGCAACAGAACTAGATGGTGATGGCCGTACATCCTTACCTTTGACTGAATTTCAAACTGCGGTCACATACCGAATGATAATGACACTTACAGAGTGTGACCTAGAAGATGTAGATTCGGCATCATTGGTGTTAATGGTAGATAGAGGCAGAACTCAGGAATGGGGAATGAACATCGGTAGCGCGCCTTACCAAGGCCAAGATTTGAATTGAGGTGACATGAAATGAGAAGACTTCAAATCGAATCAGATGAGAAATGCACAATGGGAATAGGTGCGATGATTGTATTCATTGGCATGATTATCTTCGCATCAATTGTATCGTTTACAATCATACACCTCACTGAGGAGTTAACTCAGCATTCCGAAAATTCGGCAGAGGATGTTAGAAGAGACTTCGCAAATTCCGTCATCATTACCGGAGCATGGATTTACGACGATTACGATGATATGCTCTTTATGATGGAATTCGGTGCTACTGGAGAACCGATTGCACGCGAAGACGTACTTTATGTTCTCACATGCACAGAAAACGATGGTGATTTCCACTACAGGTCCGCAGCACTCGGTGATTCAAATGGTGGTTCTGCGATTTACGTATGGGAAGTTGGAACTGACGACCCCGGCACCGCAGGTTTTGCGAATGTCAATAATTTCGAACCAGGTGCAAGATACTTCTTCACATTAGATGGTGGAACTCAGGCAGATGCTGGTAGTGATGAATGTGGACCTGTTCACCTAGACAGAGAAAACATCGATGCAAGATTATGGTTGCACATTCCAAATGGACCGTCGACCCATCAAATTCTATCATTGTCTAATGGCAGAGAAATTGGTTCCCAACTAATTTGATTACAACCAACTTGCGATTAGTTCCGGTTGAGTTAGGTAAAATGTCAGTGCTGCACCTGCCATCATCATCATCCAAGCACCAATTGCCTTGATTAGACCTGTAGACCTTCTCAATATATTGATGAAACTTTGCTGTCCTAATCCAACTACTGTTGTTACAGCGATCATTAGGAGACTCACAGACAACATCAGGCCTGCAAGGCCTGTCCAAGTCGCAGCACCACCTATGAGCGCAAGATATGCGATGAAAGGAATTACAGCGGCCGCTGTACAATCAATTGAAGCTGCAGAGTAACCTATACCCCAGAGGTACATGTTACGCTTTGGAGTAAAGCGGTCATCCATCTCTGTTGTAGAATACTTGTCAACTAAATTTTGAACGAATCCAAGCAGATGGGCTGTACCACCTGTTAGCATGAACGCTCCTAGCACGATTAGCAAGATTGCAACTGCTAGAGCAAAGTAATGCAAAACACCTGAAAGGTTGATGAAACTGCCAAGGCCGAGAATAATTATACCAATTAATGCGAAGAAGGTCAACTGACCCAATGCAGCAAGACCTCCTAGTATCCAATGTGCTGGCATTCTGCTTTCCAATTTGCCCGCTTCAATTAACTCGTCTTCACGCTGACCTAGTCCAACATAGTACGAAATATATCCAGGAAGTATAGGGAATGCACAAGGTGAAAAGTATACTAGGACACCCAACAGTAGACCCATCGTGAAAATCGCACCTGCTGAGCGATCTACCTCTGCTAGTGAGAACCTCAAATCAGCAGCATCTCCTTTTGCTGCTGCTAAAACAGCGCCATCAAAGTCCCCCCAACCGCCAGTTGGTGTTCCTGAACTTTCCTTGGCAACGATGTAACCTTCATGGTCAATTACCAATGCAACTGGAATTGCCTGTGCTTGATATTCTTCAACCATATCACCTCTTGTGTATTCAACGATTTCCCAGGTGATGTTTCCCTCCAGTGTGGTCTCAATTGTGAAGTTGACAGATGAATTTTCTAGGATTGATATTTCTATTCCTTCCACATCTACATCTTTGTCGTCATTGTCATGCAGACCTTGGCCAATATCAAAGCATGAAATCTCTTTTTCAGAGGAGTTGACTTGAGCTTCAATACAATATGTGCCATCATCTAATTCTACTTCTGAAGAGTTAATTCCAGAATGGATTACATCCGATTTTAACACTGAATCAGTATCGCCAGTGGCTACAATCCAAGGCATGTG
>JAPOHM010000203.1 GCA_029979405.1 Methanobacteriota archaeon | reverse complement strand
TAGCCTCCCCCCCTATCCGGTTTTAGATGAAATACTGCGCCTCCACATAGAATCGGGAATGGATGCTACAGAAATTATAGCCAAAGGTTTCGATGATAAAACGGTTAGAGACGTACTAACAAGATTATCGAAAAATGAACACAAGAGATGGCAGATGCCACCTGCCCCAAGAGTGTCGAGTAGAGCATTTGGTCAAGGCTGGAGACAGCCATTAGCTGCAAAGCACGATTGGAGAAATTAGATTATTATCCAATCTCCAGTTAACGTGCCATGGGACCAGGCAAACAATTCAGTTCCGTGATTAGTCGTATCTCCGATAAAATACGCATAGTTGTCATTGAACCACAAATCTCCACGGTTTCCTGAAACCAAGGCTCCTGTGTCGTGGTCGTATACCTCTGTGATAGAATTCTCAGTGATTTCACAGAGTACCCCTCCACCATTTTCATCCTCAAGAATTGCAAATAACTTATTCTCATAGGCCGAGAATAATTTTGGATTAGATGACATGAATCCATTTGCGAAGTCTGAGACGATCGTGGCGTTTAGACTATTTGAGGCACATACTTCGACTCCGTAATTCGCTATGTAGCAAGGAAACCACACTCTTCCTTCGAAGACAATAACTTCATTGCCAGCAACTTGTAAATCGTTATTCATGCTGTATGAGGTTGAGTTGTCGATATTGTAAGCAAATAGTTCTCCAGAACTAAAGAAAATACTTCCATCAGCATAGGTTGGCTCTAAATCATTAGATGATATAGAGGATAATGAATCTGACAACCTGAGTAAATTGAATCCGTTACTACTGTGTAATTCAATTCCGTAGTTGTCACTCGTAGC
Source organism: Methanobacteriota archaeon (assembly GCA_029979405.1). Next base: position 1,723 of record JAPOHM010000203.1, on the reverse strand, counting down.
ATGGAAGTAGTAGATTCCATCATGAAACTCCACTTTAGAATGCAATTCTCCTCCTATGTTGTTTCCTCCCAAAATTATTCCATTTGAATTGTAAATCATAACGTCATTTGAAATTGAGAGATTAGTAAAAGACCCTGCAATGGTTGAGTTATTCTCACTGATGATTGTAATCTGATTCTCACTGAAAAGGGTCAGTACTCCCTCGCTAGAATGAAGAGAATGTCTGTTGTCTATTCCAAATGTCGTAAACTCTCTCCTAATTTCGACTCCATCAGTAGACCAAATGTGCGTTTGAGCACCGTCAAAGGCGTCAAACCATATCCTGTCTTCATAGAAAGTAAATCCTAGATTTAATCCAGGAAGGAAATTTATTGGTGGAGAGATTTGACTGATTTCTCTGCCGTCAACAGAATAAAGCATACAATATCCTGACGATGTTGCTGCGAATATCAAAAGGTCGTTCAGCATAGCACCTTCTGAGCATCCGCTGGTAAACGAGTTTCCAGTCAAATTGGTAATGTCGGTAATTCGTCCTTCAAACATTTGTCCAAAGCACATTTTGACTTCTGAGGTGACTTCTTGACTTTCCGAATCATTTCCCATTTGGATTACTACCGCATCACCACACGGGCCAATCTCTCCGGTATCAGAGTTTATGAATGACGAGGATCCGTCTGTACCGTTAAACCCGCTCGTACCATTCGCTCCATCGGTTCCATTGTACCCCCTATATCCACGATTACCCATTGGTCCGGGGTTTCCTTCATCTCCGTGGCATACGTTTTTGATGTCAATAATTTCATCCTCTTCCAAGATTTCATTCAAATTTTGGTCTACTCCTGTTTGAATACTGAATCCGCCCTCTTCGCATCCATGCGTTCCGTGTAAGATACCAAACTCAATCAAAGAGTTAGTACTCATTGAATCGATATTATCATCTTCGGTTTCAAGTTTAGAAATACTGTATCCGTTTAGTGTAAGACTGATTGAAATTAACAAAATTATTGCAAAGTTGAACATTTTTTGTCTTCTCTTCTTTCCATCTGTTTTCTGTTTTCGCTCATTCTTCTTGCCACCAACATTGTCGTCTGCCATGGTTGGCGATATACTAACGAGAATTAGAGAATAACTATGCAAAGTGTTCAAGGGCGGGGAGATATTCCCCTCTAATATGGAGTTGCCTGAAAGCTTGGCGGATATGCTTTCAGGAGAACATGGTCCAACTAAACAAAAAGCAGCAAGGCTTGTAATCGACCTAGCTAAAACCGCCGGGGCAAAGGAATTTGTAAAAGTAGCACACAGCCACGTATCTGGAGTTTCCGTAATTACAGGAGGGCACGGATTGAGGCGCTTTCTTTCCGACCTTGCAGGTGATGGAGAAGTTGCGATTCCAACAACCTTGAACTCAGCAGGATGCGATAAACGCAAAATGGAAGAGATGGATATTGACTATCCAGATTTTTTGGAACAACAATTTGAGATAATACAAGCATATGAACAATTGGGGATTGATGCGACTTTATCATGCACGCCATATGATCGTGGTGTCGATGATGAAACAGGTATTGCTTCATGGGCTGAATCAAATGCAGTTGCGTTTTCCAATACTTGGACTAATTTGGTCACCAACAGAGAATCAGGACTTTCAGCTTTAGCTACCGCTTTGACGGGCTATGCACCGAGATGGGGATTACATCTTGAAGAAAATCGCAGACCAAACATG
>JAPOHM010000037.1 GCA_029979405.1 Methanobacteriota archaeon | reverse complement strand
CGTTTAGATACTTTATGTTTTACATTGGGTTTTGCAAAAAGTATTGCACAAGCACGTCAACTAGTTAACCATGGACACATTACAGTGAATAAAAAAACTGTTAGTATACCAAGTTTCCAATGTCGATTAAATGATATAATTAGTATTAAAGAAAAAAGTACGTCTAAAAATTTGATAGAAAATAATGTGAAAGAAAATCAAATTACTACTATTCCAAGCCATTTAAAATTTGATAGTTCCAAATTCGAAGCAACAGTTTTAGATTACTGTGATCGAAATGATGTTGGGTTACAACTTGATGAATTACTTGACGCCATAAACTGTGACTATCTTCAGACCCATTTCACCCTGCAGACTATTTATTTCTTCAGCGACCTGCCCCGCAAGTTCTCTTGTGGGTGCTAAAATTAGTGCTTGCAAATTTCCGGTTGCCCTACATGCATTCAATATTGGTATTCCAAATGATGCTGTTTTCCCTGAACCAGTTCTTGCCTGTCCAATAACGTCTCGACCAGATATTGCAAGAGGTATAGTTTCTTTCTGAACTTGAGTTACGAACTCCCATCCAAGGGAGTTAATTCCGTTTTGTAATTCTTCATTTAGGTTGAAAGATTCGAATTTCGTTTTTGTGAACATGTTCTCACCTTATCCGTCCCTGGTCAAATTGGGCCACCGGAACGGAGGCGACCCCCACATAACTATCAGAAGTTGTTAGCGTCGTTTGACTCTGCCTTCAGCTCACCCATCCAATACTTGAACGCGTTATCCCTGTTCATTGGACGCCTCATCTGGCGAACATGCTCAAGAATATATTGTCTAAACTTTAGAGCCTTGACACGGTTTACTCCCTTCGGAGTAACTCCATCCCATAGGTCGTTGAATTGTTTTTCCTTATCATTGAATGGTTCTTCAGACACATCAATCACTCCTTGAGCGGTTTTGCGACCTTCGCACCCTTCTTAATCGTGTCGAGGGTTATTCTTCTTCGAATCAGGGTCAGTTAACTCCTCTAATCCAACCGTTTTACCCTGACTTTCTGCAATTTCTCTATCGAGTTGTGGAACCTTTGGAGCCGGTGCAAGGTATCGGTTCTTTTGCTCCTCAGTGCCTTCCATTTGCATATCAAATGCCATTTCCTCAAGCTCCCTTCTAATCCTCGGTTCAGTTTCTTCACGCAAAAGTGCATTACAGTGATTTCTCAATATTTCATCACCCATAAGCCGTGGTAAAATCTTGACACAAGCCAACCTCACGCTAGCCTGCTTGTGTGTACAACCTGCAAGTACTAAATCCCTGACTCTATTGTTATCGGTATCGAGCATTTCGATACATTTTATTGCAGCGACCATAACATCTGTATCCGTATCCAGTATTGCTTTCTCCGCCAATATGGTTGCAATTCTTTGCTCTCTTTTTGCTAAGGTTGTCAAGCACTTTGCAGCTTCTCTTCTCGTGACAACATCTTCGTCTTCAATAGCCCAACCAATCAAATCCCATGAAGCCGCACCGCCTTTTGCCAAAACCTTTCGTAGCAATTTTGCAGCAGAACGTCGTAAAACTAGTTCCTCCTCTTGCAATAATTCGTCTAAATGGTCACAAGCGACCTCTGGCCATGAATAACATAACTCTCCAAGGCCTCTAAATGCAGATTCTCTTCTTGCATTGTTCGAATGTCTCAATTCATAGGCAAGTGTACTTTCAGTAGCAGATGGGAAAACTGGAGCTACTCTTTCCAAACACTTACTTGCAGCCTTTCGAACTTGTATATCTTTGTCGTCTAAAAGAACAGATAGGTGGTCAAATAATTCATCTGGTTTTGTTTCTGCAACGAGCGGGAGAGCGAATAATGCCGTAGCTCTAATGTTTGGATCAGAATCCATCAATAGTTCAAGTAGTAAACCGTGACCCATATGCGCCATCATTCCGGATAGGTTAGATAAAGCCTTGATTGCATCTAACTTACCCAAATGATGAACACGGTCTTTCCATGAAACTCTGTAGGATTCTATTTCTCCTTTAGCAAGAGGTATTACTGCATCATTTGGAAGAGCCATCCAAGGACCAATTTCAGTAGGTTTCTTCTTCTTTTTGCGATAGCCTGAACCAACATTGATCGGTTTCCCAGTTTTGGGGTCACGAGCGATGTATTCCCTTGCCATAGCGACGATGCGAGGGGGTGGATAATGATGAACCCTCGTATTGCAAAAAATTACAATTATCAGTAATAATGAAACCCTAATTAATACACGCATCCCTATGGGAAGGCTACTTTTGGCAACGATACTGGTTGCTTTGCTAACCCTTCAACCCCTTAGTACACCAATTTTCACTTTAGCTGAAGATTATACAAAAGATTCCTATTTCAATGACCAAGTTTTCAATACAACCGGATTTACACAGATTAGCACTTTTACCACAGCAGATTCCGAAACACATGTGTCAAGACCGGAGATAGATTGGACTATAATTTCTCCAGGATTAATGGCATCAAGGACTGGAGCCTGTTCAGTTGCAATCGATTCCCTTGACGAAGTTTGGTTAATGGGTGGATTCATGGACCCCAATCCGTCTCAAAGTGGGGATGAATTAGCTGTAGGGCTAATCGAAATTTATGATAATGTCAACAATACATGGACACCATCTCCAATGTCCATGCCTTACACACAGATGTACTGTGAAGCTGAAATGGTAGGGGATGAAATATTCTTAGTTGGAGAGTGGCCAAGAGGTAATGCAAATCCACCCGTAACTTCTTCTGGCCGGGTTCAAATATACAATATATCCAACAATACATGGTTCAATGGCAGTAACATGCCCTCGCTGAACGAAAGAGGGCATGGAGGAATGGCTCAAGACGGTGGTTACCTATACTATGCCGGTGGGTTAAGAAATCAGGCAGGAACCGATGTAACTAATCGTACTTATCGCTATGATATCGCTAATGATTCTTGGGATAGAATGGCTGATATGACACAGCCACGAGCATCTTTTGAGTTGGTTAATTTCCATGGACAATTATATGCAATTGGTGGCTTTCAAGGAACCTCAACATGGAATAGACAAGCACTGAATTATGTTGAAAGATACGACCCTGCCACAGATGTTTGGACAAATCTATCCAAGTTACCAGTTTCAATGTGGGGATGGGGAGCTACAGTACTAAATGACGAGATCATCTTAGTTGGAGGTAGTGACGGAAGTCCTAAGAAAACAGTTTATCATTACAATCCAATTCAAGACACTTGGTCTAAAGGGAAAAATATCGTCACCGGTGGTCATTTCGATGTCGAGGTTCAGGAGATAAATGGTGACGTAGTATGGGCTTCTGGCGACATGTCAACTTGGGCATACTCCAGCTGGAGCCAAACATTTTCGGATGCGAGTGAATATGAAATATTCTCAGGAAATTATTCGGGATACATTGATTCACCAATAATTGATTTACGCCCAAATATACACTCAACTGCAACACCAATTCAACTAACTCTTAACGGTACGAATACCGCTGGTGGGAATTTAGGTCTTCAATACAAAGCCGGGTCTAGCCAAACTCTGGTCGCAAATGCAGATTGGGTTGGTATTGATGGCACAGAGAATACAACATTCCCGATAGGGATTATTGATTTGAATCTTAGCGACCCTGCAAATTATCTGCAGTACAGGGTCGAAATGAAAATTTCAGACATGCAAAATTGGGATGAACCGGATTTAGATGCTGTCTCTGTATTTGCAGAACATGCGTCTTTCATTTCCTCAATACCTCAAATTGTTAATCCAAGGTCAGAAACTCTTGTTATCCAAACGAGTCATGCATTAATGGGTGATGGAGAGATGTATCTCGGATTCGCTCCCTGTAACTCACTTGGAGCAATCGTTGGACAGTGGTCTACAATCTATTTCGATGGTCAAACCGCAACCACTGATGATGCGCAAGGATTCTTCTTATCTGCTACGAGCACAATTAATGCAACCTCGATACAAGGACATTCTATAGATTGGAGTATAGATTTTAGTGAGCTAACAGGAGTTACTCATTTATGTAGTAAGGTCGGGACAGATGCGACCAAAATTTCACAATACATACACTCTGATTTTATGGAAATAAATAACACTCTAACAGTTCAGATTAGAGATATAGAAGGGTTAGAATCTGGCAACTCGATTATTGGTGGGATTCCTATCACAGTAAACTTAGTACATGTTTTTGAATCAACTGGAATGACTCTTTCCAGTGGTTATTTACAGGCGAGGTTAAAATTTGACATCAGGGTTATCGATTCTGTAAACAATGTATATTTCCGTTGGATAAATGATACAACGCCATGGTATAATCTCACTGCTGGACAGGTGGACCAAATCGAATACACACTTCCCGAAAATGTCTCAGGTATAGTGAACGTTACTGTGGAATCGAGAAGTGACCAATCATTCAATATGCTTGCAGAATCAAATTCAACATGGTTAAATTTGGACAATGATAATCCTGTAATTGTTTCATCAATTCCTCAATATGGTAGTTATATTGATAGCCAAATAGAAAGAGAAATTTCTGTCCTGATTGCTGATAATTCTGGATTTGTAATGGAAGACCTGATAGTAGAATCATGGGTTCAATCGATGGATGACGGATCTGATGGTTCGTTCCCAGATGGTATTCCTCAATTTACGGAATATAGACCACTTAACTACACTTTAGAGAGCGAGGGCTCATTTTGGTGGTTCAACATGACGCAATCTGATGACTCCAATTCAGACCATGATGGCGTTTACGTTAGAATTTTAGCAAAGGATTTAGTTGATTCTCAACTTGAAAATAATACAATTTTCTGGACAACAAGAGATGCAAGAAACGCTGTAATTGAATCATTCTCTAACATAGATAACACAATGACATGGGAGGTTGCGAGAAACACAAAATGGCAGCTTAACACAAGCGATGCTAATTCACTGAATGACCTACAAAAAATTAGGATAGAATTTGGTGGCGACTCGTCATTCGGAATCGAATACGATATAGCAACTCAAATATGTTCGGTACTCGATGAAAGAATCGACGCGGATAGAAGCAGTTGCAACCACTCCGTTGATTTAGATTTAGATATTTTAACATTTAATATCGACCTGTATGCGACTTGGGAAATAGATTTATCATCTCTTAACGAAGGAGAAATCAAACTTAGAATAGAAGATATCGATGGATACAGTATGAAGAGTTACGAAAATATGTGGGTATTTTCTGATGATTTCGATTTTGAGATCGGTGAAATTCTTGATATCACTGGTAATTCAACTGGGGAAATAAACAACCAAACCATAGTAATGACGAATGACCACTTACAGATAACAGGTCAGATTACCCACGAATACTCTGGAAGAAAGTACCAAGGGGACCTTTCGATTAAGTGGTGGGGCACACTTCAAGGGCAACCTTGGTTGGGAGGAAGTGCAATTCAAGTACTCGATGGGGAGATTAATACGACAATCCCTATGCCTTCTACTGGCGGAATAATCGAGATGAATGTAGCTTTCCTTGACCCTTGGGAGACGAGGACTATTGGAAGTATATTTGTTGGCAAATTCCTAGTGGATGGTGAAGCACCCGTAATTTTGGAATCTACGATTGAAACCTATTCCAGATATAGTCTCGAATCCGTTAATATCGGAGTAAACCTCGAAGAGGATAAATCTTGGAATTCCCCACTTGAGTTAACATGTAAAGTAATCTCAACTGAGTTGGAATGGCCTGAGATTACAATAAACCAAACCCCTGCTAATTTCTTCCAAGGAAAAACATTGTTTTCATATGATTTCGATTTTTCAAAGCAAGGTAATCCTTCACTTTTATCGCCTGAGGCAAGAATAGATTGTTGGGCATATGGAAGAGATGACTCCGGTTGGGAGTTAACAAATGAAAACGGGAATCCTATAACCGATGTTTGGCTATCAATACCACTCAATAACATCGGACCAAATATTGTCTTGAAAGAAGTGAAAATATCTGGTGAACCTAATGTAGGAACAAAACTGAGATTGGATATTTCAATATTAAATGACGGAGATTCATTGAATACACCATTCAATATTACTGTTTATTCTGTAGTAAGTGGAGAAGAAACGTTAACAGGACGATATACACAATCAGAGATTTCATCGGGACAAACTGTTGTAAAACGCTTATCAGTGACCGTGCCCGATGAAGATTGGACATTGAAAATTCTCATTGATGAAGATGAACGAATTTGGGAATTAAATGAAGATGATAATATCTATGAAAAAGAATTTCAATCCTCTGAATCTTTTGATGCAGGAATCATTGCTGGAGTAATTATTGGAGTTGTTGCAATAATTTCCGCAATAGTAATTCTCCGTGGTCGTGGAAGTGATGAGCTATCAAAGGCTGAAAAATCAATGCCTAAAATAGAAGAAAACTCGAACAATACCAAGCCTCAAAATGTCATCAAAACAACCGATATTGCATCTAAACCAAAACGAGGCCCACCACCAAAAAAGCCTGTCAAAGAACCCCAAACCATCAAACCAGACATTAGTGATGCGATGGCTAAATTGTCCTTAGACACACTACCTGGCAACAATCAGACTCAAAAGGTTCCTGGTTACGAATCACTACCAGCTGGTGGCGATTATGAATATTCAACAGAGGGGACTTTCTATGCAGGAGATGGAATTGGACGGTGGAAACTTGAAGACGATGGCTCATTTACAAAGGTAGGTTGATATTTTGTCAGCCGAAACTGAAGACGTAAAACGGGTATTAGCAATTTGTTTTAGAGACGGTTCCACAAAATCTCTTGATGATTTAGAGAGGATTTTATCGTTCGATATGGGTTGGATGGATACCGATACCGCCCACGAAGCCATTCATGCACTTGTCGTTGCAGGGTGGATTAAAAATGACGATGGGAACCTATCTGCTAATTGTGAACTAAAAGGAATTAATGCACCACTTGGATGGCAACCTCGACCATCTAGACTAACTGAACCCATCATCAACCAATCTGGTGGATCTTCCGAAGAAAAAATAGTTGAAACCAAAAAGGAAGAGAAAAAAATTGACGATGTTGAAACAAACGACCCAAGGGCGAAATTAGAAAGGCGACTAGTGAAATATATCTCTAAACAATCAGGAATTGATTCAGATGAAATCGTTAGGAGGGCTGATAGAAAGGTAAATGCACTTAATTATTGTACCAAATGGTTAGCACTTTGTCTTGTAAGCAGAGAACAAAATCTCGAGATGAATTCAATCATTGATTCTCTCTCTAGTAGTTAGGGTATTTTCTGCCATTAGCAATAACACTGGAAGAACGATGATTGTTAGTATTAGTGAAAAGGTAACTGTCAAAGCAGTAACTAGTCCAAATTGTTGAACAACTGGCATTGGAGATAGAAGTAATACAAGGAAACCAAGTGCTGTGGTTCCCGCAGACAAAACTAATGCAACTCCTGTTGTTGAGATTGTTTCTTCTAGCGCTTGCCAAATCTCATCTGATTTACTTCGCTCGAATTCAAATCTACGCCACATGTGGATTGCATAATCAATTCCAATACCTAGCGAAAGTGCAGTTACCATAATTGTCAGAACATTCCACTTCAAAGAAAGAACTACCATCGAACCTACTACCCAGAGAGTTGCAAGTACGACAGGGGTCAATACTACTAAAGACGGAACAACTCTTCGAGTTAAGAGAAACAGTACGAGTAAAGATACCAAAAACGAAATAGCAGTCGCCGATAGTTGAGAGGAGTTTAATCCATCGAGAACGGTTTGCAGAGAGACTAAATCACCAGTGACATATATTTTAGCAACCCCTGAAAGTTGGTTACGCATTTTCCCGTCAGACTCCGATTCCACACCTAATTCATCTTCAAACCAATCAACGATACGGCTGGTTTGAGATGAAGTTGAAGCATCAACTTTGATTTCGTTCCTGAGATGGATTATCTTATCTGATTCAATATGGACAGTGTTAGCTACCCTATCACTCCAAGATAGCCCTGAGAATGGGTCGGCAACAGATTCGTTGGTGGAAAGTTCCTGGAAAGCACCACCCAAATCCAAGTCTTCGGCATCAGAACTTCTTAGATCATCCCCTACGATAACTAATCCATACTCTTCCCCAAATGACGCGTTATTGTCTACTGCATCAAATAGAACCTTGTAAGGTCCTTCATAGGAAGGTGTTGAATCATAAGAACCTCCTCCAACAACATCATGATTTGTTGCTAAGTCCTTGTGGAATCCTCTGAGTTCGTTTAGTAATGTTGTGTCTGAGTCTATTTCATTTTCACCCTCTGCAGGCTCCATTAAAACGTATACTAATTTCCAACCAGCACTTTCATAATTATCCTCTAGCTGATCTCTAACTTCCATTATTTCCATTTCATCGTTCAGAAAGTCAGATAGGTCAAATTCTGTTTCAAGGCCGGTTGCCCCAACGATAGATAAACCTGAAAGAATAAGTGCAATTATGAACACTCCAGCTTGTTGCGACCTTTGAACTTCAACTAACTTCTTTGACAGATTAGGCATCCGGATTGGTTCAGATTTCCGGAATTTATTGGGGTTGTCAAGTACAACATGCAAAGCTCCAACAACAATTGTTGAATTGAAGAATGCCGATACCACTCCAATGGACAAAGCAATTCCAAATGTTTTCAATGGAGGGAGTGGAGAAATAATATTGGCCATGAACGCAGCAACAGTAGTAATTACTGCTAATCCTAGTGGAGTGGATAGTTTAGCACAAGCTGCAAGCCATGCCTCAGAACTGTCTTCGATTTCAGTTCGAACGGAATTATATCTTCGTTGAAGATGGATGGAGTAGTCTATTCCAAGGCCTAAAACTAACGGAGCTACTGCTACCTCTAAGGCCGTAAATCTTGAACCCATGAAACTTAAGATCCCATATGTCCATATTAGAGCAAAAGACAAACCAACCAGTGGGAAAACCACTCCTCTGGTGCTTCTGAATGCGATTGCTAATAGAACTACAACAACCAATAGAGCAAGCAAAATCAGTGTTGCAAGATTATCGAATGTCCCCTCATCAATGTCGTGTGAAATCAAATCTAGGGATGCAACGCCATAATTTAAATCTGATTCGCTACTCAATTTATCAAATAATTCACGAATTTCATTTTGTTTGCTTTTTCTATCATCAGAACTCAAACTTGGGTCAATCTCTAATATCCATAATGTAGAGGTGGCGGTAACTATCGCAGACCCTTCCTCTCCATTTGTTTCAATCCATAAACAGATTTGGTCACCATCAAAATCTTTGTTTAGCATACCATCCAAAATGAACTCAGCAACTTCTCTTTGTTTCGAAACATCTCCTGGGCAGTCTGTTTCATTAACATCTATAACTAGATTCAACATTTCTTCCCAAGATTCAACATCTTCGATATTAGTTCCGTTAGCTTCCTCATCGAGTGCTAATTGAAGGATAGATGGAGCGGTTACATAATTCAACACCGCATCATCTAAATCTGAACTTAGGTTTTTGACTTGTTCTAAATGATTATTCATCAGAACTACATCGCTAAGGTCCAAAATATTGCTACCATCATCAGCGGTAACATGGACGAACATAGGTCTTGTTTCATTAGAAAAATGTTGACTTATTCGGTCATGCGCATCTGCCGATTCTGAGTCTGGAGCGAAATCAGCGAGGTCGGTGTGGAAAGTAGGAGTATTAACAAATGCTAAATCAACAACCATAGCGGTAGTAAACAATACTGAAAGAATCAAAATAGGCCATGAATATTTCTTGAAATTACCCGATTGACCGCGCAATTTCTCTTCAATACTCTGCGCACTCACGGAACTCGCTGGTACAATTCAGTAAAAAAGAGAGAAGGTTGTTAGAAATGAAAATGTATCAAAAATCAGCCATAAATCTCCTTATCGAGTGGTCATTGTTAAGCCAAAGGTTCTTCAATACGAGTTTGGACGGCGAGTCGGTCGCCATGCCAGTAAAGGTCCTTGCAAAATCTGACTCTGAATTAAGAGTACGCTTTATCGGAGAATCCCACACATCTCTGCAAATCTTGAGAGAAAGGCTAAACACAGACAAAGGTGTTGACTATGCTAACTACTTCCCAGGTCATCCTGACCTCGATGAACCTGAGTTCTTTATCCGCACAAATAAGGGAGTCGACCCTGCCGATTT
>JAPOHM010000230.1 GCA_029979405.1 Methanobacteriota archaeon | reverse complement strand
GCGTCAATCGATGAGCCATATAGTGGGCTCAGTACATGCTTTGGGTAGTTGGAGAAATCGAGACGAAATTGAAAACACTGAAGCACTGATTCGGGCTATAGAAAATCCTACTTTCACCATCTTAGGCCACCCAACTGGAAGAATATTACAAGGTAGAGAAGGATTCCCTGTCGATATGCATGCTGTGTTACGAAGAATGGGGGAACTCAACTCAGAGGGTGAATTGAAAGCCGTTGAAATTAATGCATCTCCATATAGATTAGATCTAGATTGGAGGCTCTGTAATTATGCAAAACAGCAAGGCGTACCTGTTTGCATCAACCCCGATGCACATGGAATTGAAGGTTTGGCTGATGTTTGGTATGGAGTTCAAATCGCCCGAAAGGGTTGGCTAGAAGCAGCGGATGTGCTGAACACAAAGACTGGTTCGGAGATGGAACAACTACTGGGCCTCTGACGAAGGTTGATGACTACCGCATTCTAGCCACATCCATGCGCCTAATGCGGGGACTGGTGTTTGGCACTGTTTCATTGCTGCCAGCATTATTTGCCGGAATTGCTGCCTACTTCGTTCTTGGAGGTACTACATGAGATGAATGGGAGACTTTGATGTACGGTCCTTGTTACTTAGTTCCTGGATTAATTATGGGTGGTTCACTATTCCTCGGACTTCGGGATGAGGGGGAAATTAAGCAATGATAAGAGCCGATAAGGCTAACAAAATCGGGGCACAGTTAGACGAATTATACCCTGAAACTCCAATTCCATTGGACCATAATGACCCCTACACTTTGTTAGTCGCGGTAATGCTTTCTGCACAGACAACGGACAAGAAGGTAAACGAGGTGACTCCGGCTTTGTTTGCAAGAGCAGACAATCCAAAAAAGATGGCCTCCTTGGAAGTTGAAGAGATTCAGAGTTTAATCAGAGAAATAGGACTCGCGCCAACCAAAGCCAAGAATCTCAAATTAATGGCAGAACAAATACTGCAAGAGGGAGGAGAAATTATCCCGGATTGGGAATTCTTAGAATCACTTGCAGGTGTTGGACACAAGACTGCTAGCGTGGTTATGGCACAGGCATTCGGAGTGCCGGCGTTTCCGGTAGACACACACATCCACCGCTTAGCAAGTCGGTGGGGTTTGTCCAAGGCGAGAAATGTTGAGCAAACTGAAAGGGACCTAAAGGCTGTTTTTCCAATCGAAACTTGGAATCGCCGTCATCTGCAAATCATTTTCTTCGGACGCGAATATTGTCCAGCCCGCAATCACAATCTATCTGACTGCCCAATTTGTGGCTGGGCGGCCAGTAAAAAACGAATTCGGGAAGAATCAAAGCAATAGAAAATCAATGTCTAACTAACATCCAGACACCCGTGATACATAGTGCCGCTCCACCAAGTAGCAATGAATATTGTATTGAAGAAAGAAGGTCCCGTGTATCTCTTCCATCCTGACACTGTCCATCATCCCAGCCGGTAATTTGTCCAATTTGTCCACTCGTGCTATCGCAATTTTCTTCTAACTGATTGTCGATGTAATCAATCCCCATACCTGCTCCAAACCAACCAATCAGAAATAACACTCCGACAATTAGCGAAAGGGCCCCTGAAATCTTTCCTGCTTTACCCATACCACTAATCAGACAGCCTTGTTTCTTCAATGCTCCCAATACGAGCATTCATCACCCCCGTTTATGTGGGGAAATTATGAGTGACGAGTTGGTGAATTTTGAGGTTGGCCAAAACGCCCCAGATTTTGAAGCCGAATTGACAGATGGAACCACGATTAGGCTAAGTGAAATTCTTGATGGAGGCGAAAAAGTAATTCTCTACTTTTATCCTAAAGATTCAACGCCGGGCTGTACTAAGCAAGCCTGTGATTTTAGAGATAATTTTGACCGATTAAAAGCTGTAGGATACCGAGTTATTGGCGTTTCGAAGGATTCCTCAAAATCTCATTCTAATTTCATAAATAAGCATAATCTCAACTTCGAATTAATCGTCGATCAAGACATTGAATTGCATAACCTCTACGGTGTATGGAG
>JAPOHM010000207.1 GCA_029979405.1 Methanobacteriota archaeon | reverse complement strand
GTGTAATAGCATCATTATTCCAGAAACTGTAATCAGCCACCACATATCTTCAGGGCCATCTACTAAAATGAATGATAGTGCTAGTCCAATTTGCAATATATTAGACCAAAACATCAAACTTTTTCGATTTAATCTGTCTGCCAATAAGCCGTTAATTGGTTGAGATATTCCAAACAATAACATTCGAACGGAGAATAGTATTCCCAATAGAAATTCTGAACCTGAGTACTCTAAAATAAGGAAAAACAATGCGATTGTATTGAACCATTCACCGAGTAGCGAGATTACTGTAGCAGCCCATAACCTACGGTACTTGGGGTTACTGGAAAAGAATTCAATGTATCCTTTCGACATATTCATTCCTCCTCGAGTAAATCCTTACCAGGCTCGAGGAGACTACAAACAATCCATTTTGATGTTGGTGTATTTGATTTTTCTGCTGTTGATTCGAGAGGAACTAACACATTCGCTTCCGGAAAGTAAGATGCAATATTACCCTTAGGAATATCGTAAGGAATTACAATCCACCCATCTGCTCTACGAATTTTACCATTATGGTGTGAGATAACATCTACGATGTGTCTTGTTTTCCAACCCCGTTCTGACATATCGTTTGCGTTCATCAAAATCCCCCGCCTGTTGCCTTTGATACCGCGGTATCTATCCGATAAGCCATAAATTGTTGTATTATATTGGTCATGCGATCTAATAGTCATCATGATATATTTCCCATCATTTATTCTAACATCAGGTAACTCGTGAGTAATGAAATTGGCTTTTTTGTTAGGTGTATCAAATGTTCTTGAATCCCTTGGTGGATTAGGAAGAGCGAAACCGTTTCGGCTTCTTACTCTTTCATTGTAGTCTTCGAATCCATATAGAGCGTCACTCATCAGATTTCGAATCTCGTCGTAATTATCGACTAATTCCATCCAATTTATTTCATCGTCAAGGACAAGTGATGCTAACTTTGCAACAATCCATGGTTCACTCTTTAGTTCAAGAGATGCAGGCTTAAGATTACCAATAGAAGTATGCACGATACCCATTGAATTCTCGACAGTAACGAATTGTTGCCCAGATTTTTGGATATCTAATTCAGTTCTGCCCAAGCATGGTAAAATTAGGGCATGTCTTCCGGTAATAAGGTGTGATCTGTTCAATTTAGTAGATACTTGAACTGTTAGGTCTACTTTTGTTAACGCCTGCGCGGTGAATTCTGTGTCTGGAGTTGCAGAAAGGAAATTTCCTCCCATGCAGAATAAGAGGTCGACTTTACCTTCATCCATTGCTTTTATTGACTCAACTACATCATATCCGTGATCTCTGGGGCTTTTTATTCCACAAGCATAGTCTAATTTTCGCAAAAACTTCTCTGTTGGCCTCTCCCATATGCCTACTGTTCTGTCTCCTTGTACATTCGAATGACCTCTTACTGGGCACAGACCTGCTCCCTTCTTTCCAATATGTCCGCCCATCAACAGAAGATTTGTTACCTCTTGAATCACTGAAACACCATTTCTGTGTTGTGTTAGTCCCATTGCCCAGCAAGCGATTGTAGCCTTAGATTCTGCTAATAATTTTCCAGCCTTTTCAATTTGGAACCTTGATAATCCAGTATTTGATTCTATTTTGGACCAAGAGGTTTTTCGCACGTTTTCAACTAATTTTTCAAAACCATGAGTTGATGATTCGATGAATTCATCATCGGTCGCATTTAATTCTAATTGAACCTTCATCAAACCGTGCATTAAGGCCGCGTCACCACCGATTTTTATTTGTAAAAACTGGTCTGAAAGTTGCTCACTGCCAAATGACATTTTCATGTAATCTTGTGGATGTTTAAATCTCTGTAAACCTGTCTCAGGGAGTGGATTAACATGGATTATTTTACATCCGTTTCGTTTTGCATCCCGCAAAGCCGTGAGCATCCTAGGATGGTTAGTGCCTGGATTTTGACCGATAACGATTATTACATCTGAATGATTGAAGTCTTCAAGAGAAACTGTTCCTTTTCCAATACCGATAGCTTCTCCTAAACCTCTGCCACTTGACTCATGACACATGTTAGAACAATCTGGCATGTTATTCGTACCTAGGCTTCTTACAAACAATTGGTAAAGAAATGCTGCTTCATTAGAGGTTCTCCCAGATGTATAAAATACAGAACGATTGGGTTCATTTGATGATTTTATCCTATCATCGATAATTGAAAAAGCGTCATCCCATGAAATTTCTTTGTAATTATTTTTTCCCGGACTGACGTACATGGGAGTTGTCAATCTACCCTGGTCATTGAGCCAATAATCGCTCTTTAGGGACAATTCTTGAATCGTGTATTTATTGAAGAATTCCGGTGTTATTTTCTTCTTGGTGGCTTCATCTGCGACCGCTTTTACCCCGTTTTCACAGAATTCAAACAAAGATGAATGCTCTGGGTCAGGCCAAGCACACCCGGGGCAATCAAACCC
>JAPOHM010000105.1 GCA_029979405.1 Methanobacteriota archaeon | reverse complement strand
TATCATTATTGGAGAAATTCGTGGTGTTGAAGGAGCTACAGCATTCCAGGCTATGCAGACAGGTCACCCCGTAATTGCTACCTTCCACGCATCTTCTATCGTGAAGATGATTCAAAGATTTACAGGAGACCCGATTAACGTACCGATTCGTTTCTTCGACAACCTAAACTTTGCTATCTTCCAAGAAGTTGTAGAAGCCCCTGGTGGCGGTATTGCAAGAAGAATCACGGGAATTGACGAGGTTATCGGGTACAACAAACACAGTGATGGTGTTCTCACAAGAGGTATGTTCGAATGGGACCCTGTCAAGGATAAGCACTACTTCCGTGGTATGTTCCAATCACACTTATTGGAAAACAAAATAGCGGCGGTAGCTGGATTTGAGAATAAAAGAGACATCTATGATGAGTTGAACAGGAGAGCTGAAGCGATTCAAACAATGGTTGATAGAGGATTGACTCATTATGACGATGTTTTCGATCTTCTGAATCTATACTACAATGGAGGATGGGACGCTTTCCGTGCTGCGGTTGATACATGGGTAAGCGTCAACGATCGCTAATTTTGAGGTTGGTAAAATGGAGAGAATGGCGACATGGCAAATCGCATTGCGCCGTCTTGAAATGCCGGTATCAAGATTCCTTCTCCTATTCATATTACCTGCAGCAGCCGCTGGATTGATTACCGCGATTTTACTTATTTTCCTAACTGGTGGTTTAGGTGAAGGTGCTTTATTCGCTGGTTTCACTGGTGTATTTCTAATTATTTTACTACCTATTTTAACAACATCTGCAGCTATTTACTTCCCTATTTTAGAAGTTAATCGATCTGCAATCAAAATTGAGAAAGAAATGCACATGTTCATTACTAGGATGGGAATTTTGTCTTTGGGAGAAGTGGGAGCAGACACCATTTTCGAGATTCTTCGTCAAATGAAAGACTACGGTGAACTTGCTAATGAGGTAAAGAGGATTGAAACCTTAGTCGACAAATGGCACACACCTCTACCTGAATCCGCAAGAATTGTAGCAAGACAATCACCATCTCCACTTTGGTCCGACTTCTTGGACAGAATGGCTTTCTCAATCGAAGCAGGTCAGCCGATTGACGCATTCATGCGTGCTGAGCAAGAGACTATTGCAGAGCAATACAATACACTCTACGATACGAGATTAGAGAGTGTAGACACAATGAAAGAAATCTATGTCTCATTAGTATCTGCTGGTTTGTTCGGTCTCGTTATTGCTGGAATACATCTCGTTCTTTTCGAGATAGGAAATGCTTCAGCCACCCCTCTTGAGGTGGCAACTCGTATCAGGTGGCTACTTGTCGCAGGGTTCCTATTCGTAATCATACAAGTCGGTGCTTTGTTTGCCTTCAGGGCAACAATACCAGACGACCAGACATTCGCTAGGGATGATTTCTCGACACCTTTCAGAATCTTATTCAGACAAGCCTGGCTTGGGGCAGGAATTGTTAGCATAATTCTGCTTATTTTGACATTATTCTTCGTCATAATTTATTGGGAAGAACTTACTGTATCCTGGGATAAATATGGTTTGATATTACTCGTATTGCCTATCACTCCACTCCTAATTCCAGCAACAATTGTCCAACGGGAAGAGAATAAAGTTCTCAGAAGGGATGAGGCTTATCCCGACTTTATCCGTGCATTGGGTGGTACAGCTCAGGCGAGAAGCGCAGAGCCGAGTGCAACAATTAGGGCATTAAGAGGTGTTGACTTTGGTCTTCTCGACAATTCAATAGATAGACTCGAAAAGCGTCTTTCGACAAGAATAGACAGCGAAAGAGCTTGGGATTATTTCGCAGCAGATACCAATTCCGCAGTAATTTCAAGATTCAATAGAATATACATCGAAGGTTCTCAATCATCAGGAGAACCTGCAATGACAGCAGACATGGTTTCTAAATCCGTGACTAACATTCTCTCCCTGAGAAGAAGAAGGAGTCTATCTGCATCAACAATGTGGGGAGTTGCACTTGGATTACTAATTTCATCGGTAGTTTCTCTAAACGTCACAATATCAATTGTATTACAACTTGGTGAAACAATTGCAGGCGTGGCACAGAGTATTGCAGACTCAACTGATATTTCATCAATTACCGATGCGGCAGGGGGCTTCGTTCTCCCAGTGATGGAAGACCCTAGTGGGGTACAAGACAATATCACAGCATTCAAAATAATAGCATCAATTCTGATTCTAATTCAAATTCTAGCGGTTTCATTAATCGCTACAAGACTTAGAGGTGGGGGTTATACCAGTGCAGTTGGACAGATGATTCAACTTACATGGATTGCTGCAATAGCAAGCCTCGTCTCCGCATACATATTAGATGGAGCAACGAGTTTATTCACAACATAATAAGAATATATAGTGGTATTTTCGATAACGACATCGACTCCAATAGCAGGTAGGTGTACGCCGATTCATGACCGGAGTAATTACCATAGTAGCCTTGACGATAGAGCTTGTAATATCTGGATTATTAGTCTCTTGGGGCATTAGGCTGATTAAAGAGGGTTACGTTCAACATAGGAAGTTAAGTCAATGAATACAAAACAATACACAAGAACATGGAGAGAAATTGAATGGATGCTAGCAGAGTCAAAAGAGCAAATGTTTGAACAAAAATGGAAATTCGAACAACGTAAGATAGCAAAGGATAAGCATGGATGCAAGAGAGCCGCTGCCAAATTTGCTAGAGCAAAAGGTATGGTCGATGTATTGACCTGGGTAATTGGTGGAGAGAATGTTGTAAATCCACTTCTAAGTTTTGAAGATATCAGCGATTTCCCATCTCTTGAGCAATACGCTTCTTTGTTGCCGTCCAGGAACAAATAGGACATTTTGTCAAGTCATGATTTCTCGCAGGGCAATATTCACGACCAAAGAAAATAATCTGCAAATGTAGCTTATTCCATGTTTCCTTGGGGAAAATAGCCTTCAGATCCTTTTCGGTTTTTTCAACGCTCTTGCCGTTTGAAAGGCCCCACCTCGCGGCAAGCCTGTGTATGTGAGTGTCAATCGGGAATGCGGGAACACCAAATGCTTGAGCCATCACTACTCCAGCGGTTTTGTGTCCAACTCCCGGAAGTGCTTCTAATCCCTCAAACGAGTTTGGGATCTCTCCACCGTGTTGTTCACACAAAATGTGGGATAAATTGTAGATGTTCTTAGCCTTGGTTGGGGCGAGGCCAACTTCTCTTATCAATTCACGAATTTCTTCTATTGAAAGCATAGACATTTCTTTTGCGTTAGGACCGCGTTTAAACAATTCAGGTGTAACCTGATTGACTTTTTTATCCGTAGTTTGAGCACTCATCAATACCGCAATGAGAAGTTGGAACTCATTATTGTGGTCCAATGGAGCAGGGGTTTCCGGATAAAATTCTTCAAGCATCTCAAGGATAATTGATGCTTTTTCAGAGCGTTTCATTATTATCAGCCCTCAAAATTCACGCCGTATTCTTCACCATTCTTCCATGCCCAAAGGAATCCCGCAATCACAAATCCAAACGGTATTATGTTACAGAAAACTATCACAGATGGAGAATAATTGTCTTTGCTTGCACCCGCTGCTAACCATCCTAGGTATCCAAGAATTGTTCCTGGGAATATTGAAAGAAAACCGATTATTACTGCTCTTAAAAATCTCATATCATGCACCTTTAATTCGTCGATATAGTTCCTCGCCGGACAATGTATTCAAAACATCAGAGTGTTCTAACCATCCTTTTCTTGCAACCATTACTCCATAATCTATGTCGCCAAGCCCCTTGATTGAATGAGCGTCTGGATTAATCACAACTGGGACATTAAGCTCCTTTGCTCTCTTGCACATTCGCCAATCAAGGTCCAATCTGTAAGGGGAAGCATTCAATTCTACAGCCTTTAAATTGCCATCTTTGTTAGCGTCAGACATGTATTCTAACACTGTATGTAAGTCTACATCATATCCTTCTCTCCCTTGAAGGATGCGTCCTGTTGGGTGGCCCAAGACTGTGGTTGCTGGGTGGTCTAAACATTTTAGCAAGTCTTCAGTGTTCTGAGATTCATCTCTGTTTCTCCATTTAGTCATAGCATGAACACTTGCTACAACGTAATCGATCTGCGATAAGACGTCGTCTGGATGGTCTAACTTTCCATCTTCGAGAATATCAGATTCAACTCCACTAAATAGTCGGAAATCAACGCCTTCGTTTTTCCATTCTGTGTTGTAATCGACAATTTTCTGATGCTGTAGTATGAGGTCGTCTGCGCTAGCGCCATTCGCGATGACGAGAGTAGGTGAATGGTCTGCTATGCCTAACCAGTTCCAACCCATTCTTCGAGCAGCATCTGCCATCTCTTCGAGTGATGCTTCACCATCGGACAGAGTTGTATGGTTGTGTAGTGATCCTTTTACGTCTGATAATGAAATTAAATCAGGGAGTGAATTCGTAGCAGAGGCTTCGATTTCTCCAAGGTCTTCTCTCAATTCAGGTATTACGTAATCAAGACCGAGATGTGCATAAATGTCAGATTCATTCTCGGCGGGTAGTGAGGGCTTTGCGGCTTCTATTCCCGTAAGCTCTGTTTCGGGCATTAGACCAAATTCGTTTAATTTCAATCCCTTATCCATTGCCTTTTGGCGCATGCGAATATTGTGTTCTTTTGAGCCAGTAAAATATGCGAGAGTGTATGGGAACACGTGTGGTGGGACTAATCGGACCTGAGCGTCGATGGTTCCACCTGATTCCAACTGCTCGTAGCTTTCACCTCCGATTGCATCCAAAACGTTTGCATCCAGGTGGCCTAAGCTGAAACCTTCCTCGAAAATTGATGTGTCAAGTATAACGGAAACCTTCGAATCACCTGCGCCCTTGATGTCGGCAATACCTTTTAGGGACAAGATTTGATTTGTTACCGATTCAACATTTTCTGGAATAACTGCCGCTACGATATCCAAATCACCTATGGTTTCTCTTCTTCTTCTTGCTGAACCGGCCAACTCTGCTCTTTGAACGCCGTCTAATTTCTCAATCATTGACAAGAAAGTCTGACCGTATCTCAAACCTATGTCAAGCCTTCTCCTTGCAGAGAATCGTGCTAAGAGGTCTATTCCATCCAAAATCTTCTGTTGGCTTTTGGCACCAAATCCAGAAAGGGGTGCCACCTCATTTTTGACGCATGCTTCTTGTAAATCAGCGACTGAATTAATGCCAAGTTCGTCATGAAGTGCTTTGATTTTCTTCGGACCAACACCAGGTATGCCTAACATTTCGATTAGTCCTTCAGATGTTTCTTCGTGTAATTTCACCCAATCTTCAGGCCATTTACCTTCTCCAACGGCTTGCGTAATTGCGGCTCCAAGACCTTTTCCTATCCCTTTTAGGTTGAAGATTTCCTTTGTTTCCACAAG
>JAPOHM010000221.1 GCA_029979405.1 Methanobacteriota archaeon | reverse complement strand
TCAGTTTTTGGGAGCGTTTCTTCACTACCGTAAACCGATGAACTTGATGCGTACACAACCTTCTTCACGCCCTCATTCATGGCGGCAACAAATATGTTCAAAGTTCCATTTACATTGATTTCGTTAGTCTTCAATGGGTTGTCAATTGATCGAGGAATAGATCCTAGAGCGGCTTGATGGCTGACATAATCACAGCCTTGAACAGCTTCAGCACAGGTGTCATAATCTGTTATGTCGCCTTTGATCAATTTGAAATTTACATTCTCCATCAAGTGTTGAATATTTTCCATTTTTCCAGTTATGAAATTGTCTAAGCAAACTACTGAAGAACCCAATTCTAGAAATCTTTCACAAAGATTAGACCCAATAAATCCAGCCCCACCAGTAACTAATACCTTTGAACCGGACAATTGCTCTGTCATGATTTTCGGTCTAAGTGCTTGGTTATATTGATACCCACTATCCTCATATGAATATATACAAAGAATCGGTAGAGACATACAGGCGAGCAACATGTGTGGAATTTTTGCTACCAATCGAAAGATTGTTGATTTGCCTACAATTATTGAATTTTTGAAATACAGAGGACCAGATGCAACCAATCATGTCAAGGTCAATGATGTGGAGTTTGTTCACACCTTGTTATCCATGACGGGTCCGCCTACTTTGCAGCCTTTTGTATCCAGTGATGAGAGTGTTGTTGCCATCTTTAATGGAGAAATTTACAATTACAGAGATTTTGGAGACTATCAGTCCGATGGAGAATGCTTACTCCCTTTGTACGAGCAATTTGGTACAGATTTTGTGCCTAAACTTGATGGAGAGTTTGCATTAACGGTAGTCGATTTCAAGAATGACATTTTGCTAATTTCAACAGATGTATTTTCCATCAAACCACTATGGTTTGCAAAAGAAGGTACAGATTGGGGCATTTCATCCTACGAATCGTGTTTAACTCGCTCAGGATTCTCATCGCCTACTCAAGTTGAAGCCAATTCAACCTATGTATTCAATTTACCAACATTGGAGAAAATCTCTCGGAAAGACGTTTTCACGTTTGACTTGAATCAACACAAGGAAAGTTATGATGATTGGAATTCTGCATTTAGTCGTTCGATTGCAAAAAGAACCCAGAATATCAAACATGGTGTGTTCATCGGGCTTTCATCTGGTTATGATAGCGGCGCTATCGCTTGCGAGTTAGAAAAGCAAGAGGTAGAATTCACCGCATACACGATTGTTGGATCAGAAAAAGAAGACACAATACAATCTAGAATTTCCAGAACTACTGACCCTAGATTGATGGATCTAAGTATTGATGAATTCAAACAAGCTAGAGATTATCTAAAGTCTAGATGTGAAGAATATTCTCTACGCATCGATAATGGTGAATCTGATTGGTTGGATGATGTGCAAGCCGAGCACCAAAGTCTTTCAGAAAAATTAGAGTATCCTTTGAAACTCTTGACAGAGGAATTGGGATGGTACACTGAGAAATCATGGTTTGTTGATTGTGATGAAGTTAAGAGGTTGAGAAACTATAGGGATACATTGGTCAATAGAATGAAGAGTTTAGAGCAAAAAATCGAGTATAGGAAAACCGGACAGATGCTGACTGATGATAATGGGGCAATTGGTATGTCTCACATTTGCGCCAAAGGTAAGACTGAAGGTCAACTAATCTACTTGTCAGGAAGTGGTGCCGACGAGATTTTCAGCGACTATGGATATAATGGAATTAAACATTTCAGACATAGCACAATTGGTGGCAAATTCCCTGAAGATTTGGAAACAGTCTTCCCTTGGAAGAATTTCTTTGACAACACTCAGCGGGCATATTTGATGAAAGAAGAATACGTCTCTGGTTCTCATGGAATAGAGGGCAGGTATCCGTTTTTGGATAAAGAAGTGGTTCAAGAGTTTTTGTGGCTTAAACCAGAATTGAAAAATAAATTTTACAAATCCGTTCTTCACAATTATATGGAAATCAATGATTATCCATTTGACATTTCTCAAAAAGTCGGCTTTAATTGTGGGTTCTCAGGAAACGGCGATGGAGAATACATCGAAAAGAAATCTTCACACAGAACAGTTGGAGAAACCAAAGATGAAACATTGGTAGTCAAAATGGACCTAGAGATTAGTCGAACTCCAAAGAGAAGAAACCGTCATCTCTTGTAGCTGCTAAGAGACTGCTCATAAATTGCCGAAAGGTTCTCTGCCATAGTTTCAGGGCTGAATTTTTGTCT
>JAPOHM010000059.1 GCA_029979405.1 Methanobacteriota archaeon | reverse complement strand
GGGTGTAGAACCACCCACGTGTTTGGTCGACACCTTCACAGATGTAATCTATCGGGAAATTATTTTCGAATTTTCCTTCCTCACCAAAAGGATGGTGCCATTGGGCGAATGATGCACATCCAGAATCAAACCAGCAATCCATTACGAATGGTTCTCTCTTCATGTCTGAGGAACATTCAGGGCAGACAAGGATAGTATCATCGACATATGGGCGATGTAGGTCTGTAGCAACAGGGCTCCCTTGTTTGGCCATACTTGCCATTTCCTCTGTTGAGCCAACGCAATGCTGATGATTACATTCGTTACAGATCCAAACAGGTAGTGGGGTCCCCCAGTATCTTTCTCTACTGATTGCCCAATCTTTCACATTCCTCAACCATTCTCCAAACCGGCCTTCTCCAACCCAATCAGGTGCCCATTCAACCTGAGAGTTAAATTCGAGTAGCATTTCTTTCACAGCTGTCATTCGTACAAACCATGAATCCATAGCATAGTAAAGCAGAGGGTGACCAGTTCTCCAACAGTGTGGATAATCGTGAGCATACATTTTTTCTCTGTAAAGTAATCCGGATTCATGTAATATCTCGATTACAGTTTCATCACAGTCCTTGACATATTTACCGTCTAATTGTGGATGTGTTCCAGTTACGAATGAACCATCCATTCCTACTGTGTGCTGTGCTGGTAGTCCGACTTCCATTCCAAGGTTGTAGTCATCTTCACCATACATTACTGCAGTGTGAACCACTCCCGTACCGTCTGTTGTTGTAACCCAGTCAGCACCGATAACTGTCCAAGCGGACTGTGAATCTCCTCGATCAACCGCATCTGGAAATAGTGGCTTGTAGGATTTTCCAATCAGGTCGCTTCCTTTCAGGATTTCAAGTTCTTCACAATGGTGGCGAATTACTTCCTTAAACAGGTCTTTTGCGACAATAAGTGTCTCTCCAATTTCCGCTCCTCCGTGCCCATCCCATTTTTCAGGGGTTGCGGTAACTTTGACCTTCACGTAATCGACATCCGGTCCCACTGCCAAACCTACATTCCCAGGTAGTGTCCATGGAGTTGTTGTCCAAGCAAGGATTGATGCATCATCATCTTCCAACTTGAATTTAACATAAACAGAGGGCTCTTCCACTTCCTTGTATCCAAGTGCCACTTCGTGACTTGAATATGAGGTTCCGGTCTGGGGGCAATATGGCAAAACTTTGTATCCCCTGTACAAGAGACCTTTCTCGAACATTTTCTTCAGTGCCCACCAGCACGATTCAATGAATTCGTTGTGTAATGTAACATAGGGGTCATCTAAGTCACACCAGTAAGCCATTCTTTCAGTCATCTCTCTCCAAGCGGCTTCGTATGTCCAAACAGATGCTCTACACTCTTCGTTGAATTTTTCCATTCCAAACGCCTCAATCGCTTCGTTACTCATGAGATCAAGTCGCTTTTGAACTTCGATTTCGACCGGTAATCCGTGTGTGTCCCAACCACCCTTTCTTTCAACAAAGTTTCCTTGCATTGTTTTCCATCGGCAAACAAGATCTTTGTAGGTTCGAGCTACAACGTGATGAATTCCTGGCTTACCGTTGGCTGTAGGTGGTCCTTCCAAGAAGATAAACGGTTCACCAGTTGCACGGTTTTGGACACTTTGATGAAATAGATTTTCATCTTTCCAAGTAGATAGTAATCCAGTCTCCAATGCAACAGAGTCTAGTTCACCGGTTGCTTTTGGGGTTCCCATGTTAGTTCCGAGTTGCTAAGATGTTTTGAATCAGTCGTTTACAACTTCTAATGTTAGATTTAGAAATCAGAATATAATCCTGACTATTTTTGGGGGTTGCTTTGAATTACATTGAGTGTATGCCATGCATACATGGCAACCTTCGGTGGTGCGACTAAAGCGCTGGCCCTAGTTATGATAATGCTATGTTCATCGCAATTATCGATGTATGCGGTCCAATCTGGTGGAGAGGAGTTAGCCGAAAATGAAACCCAGATGAATACGTCAGGGGATGTTACCACTGTCAACATTGCTGGCCCTGGTAGCATAGGAATCGGTCCAACTATCGCAATGAGTTCGACCGACGCCTTACAAACAATTTCAATGAAAATAAAATCCGGTAATAGTTACCGGTCGACTGGCTTTAGCTGGGATGATTGGGGCCAAGCAGGATTTACAACAACAGGCCTTGAAGTCGATACAGATGGAGCTTTAGTACTCGGTTTCCAAGGAGTTACATGGGATTTCAATAATGGAGCACAAGGATGGACTTCCTCAAGTTCGTCATACGCCCAGCGAACTACAACTATAACTTGTGGAATGAGCGGAAATAATGGCGGTTCCTGGTGGACAAGGGGTAGCAGCGTTTACGTAACCAGCCCTGCAGTGAGCCTATCTGGATATGCAGGATTGTCGATTAATGCATGGGTCCGCCAGGGTAATTCAGGCTGTGGAGAAGAGCCAGATACCAACGAGAATTTTTACCTACAATACAAGAACTCAAACAATCAATGGATACAGTTTCATTATTCTCCAGGCTCCACAATCGGTGGCTCAGTGACAAATGTGAATTACAATCTTCCGACCGACGCATATCATTCATCATTCCAAGTTAGAGCAAGACAAAATTCTGGCTCAGGAACTTGTTGTGATTATTGGTTCTTTGACGATGTAATTATTCCGGGAACTAGTGGAGCAAATTTGACCACTCGTTCGTTTGGATGGGGTGCAGGTTCTAATGAATTAATCGACAAAGGAGTTTATTCTCCAATGTTTATCGATGCGGAGATACCAAACGGTGCCCATCTAAACTGGAGCGTTATTGACGCTACTACTAACCAGCCAATCCCCGGTTTTGAGAATCGCACAGGTACCGAAATAGGGTTGAGTTCAATAGATTACGAATCCTATACCTCTTTGAAAATAAAGTTACAATTTATTTCTAATTCAAATGGTGAATCTCCAAGACTTCACAGAATTTCTGGAGGCGGAGATATCTTCGATTCTTTCATGGAAAGTGGCTCTGATTGGCAGTTGAATGGCGTAACACATAATGACATTTCAAATTCATATGAAGGAAATTCTACATCTGAACTAATATCTCCAGCCTATGATATCGATACACCATTTACGGCGGTAAAAATTCAAACACAAACCAGCGGTTCTCCTTTGATTCAAATGTCTATTAATCACGGTGGTTGGCAGACAATAACTAATCTGAACCAAATCATTGAATTGGAAGAATGGGCATCAAATGTTAGGATAAAATATGTAGGAAATGGGTCTCAGTGGTCGACAAGTAATCTAAATCTTAGATTGTATCCTGCAGAGATAATAAAATCACCGTATCTCGACGTTGATGACGACGGCCGCAAAGAATGGTCGATTTCCCAAGACGGAATTGGAAGCTGGGGCAATCAAGACGTATTTGCTAATAGTAACGACAGTTTATCCTTCAAAGTTGGACTTAATCCTACCAGTTGGCACGATATTTTCATTCCAAAAGATGCGCACGCATTCGAAGTCTCAGTTTCAGATGTGGGCACGGTAGGATTAGGTGTTCAGAATTTGGCATTGTGGGTAGGTAACAAAATGATTGCGCAGGTTGGTGGAACCGACTATGTTCCACATTTGCGAATCTCTCTAAATGAATCAGAGTTAGATGACCTGAATTACGAAACGGATAATTCACCAGCCGCAAAACGCTCTGGCGGAGTAGAATTCGTTCATGCGAAAATAGAGGTCATCAGCGATGCTGGTGACAGAGAATTGTCAGGCTTGTTTATTCCTTACTTGGCAGAGGAAATGATAGTCTCTACTGCGATTGAAGAATTGGTTATGTCAATAAATAGAGAACGATTAATTCCATTTAAGTCATCATCTATGACGCTGGATTTCCAAGCGGATTCAAAGTGTACTCTCGATGTTGAAGTGATATCAATGACCCACTCTGGTGATGTTGAAATTGGTGCAATGACTTGGACTAATCATACAAGCAGGTTGATTCCATCCAGCGATTGGCGGGAAGTAAACACTCGTGTCCAGATTCACGATTCATCTCCTCAGAGAATAATTTTGAATTTATTTTCAGACGACCACTCTGCAATGTGGTTAATTCCCGTTCAGTCGGGTGGTATTGTATCATTTGGAGACCACTCGACACTCGTTATCGATGAAACATCAGTCACTCACAATCATACATCTAATTTGCACGACCTTTCGATTAGATTCAGGACTTCACAGTCATTTGATGACCAAGAGGACTTACGTATAGAAACAAGAATCGAGTTAACAAACGGAGTTATTTCCAAGCCCGCAGTCAAAACTTGGTCCAATGGAGCAGTGCATAACGACCTAATTCTCGAAGAGATGATTATTACTAACGAATTAGGCGTTATCGTTGAATCACAAAAGTATCTAAAAGCGGAACAAAACATCACTTTCCATATAGATGCTGGATTTAACACCCCCTTTGGAAATAGTAAGCCATTCCCTGGGGAATACGACCTTTCACTATACCGAAATGGACAACTCATCGCCAACACGAGTGATTATTCCGGTAATTATTGGTTAGTTGAAACAACTACGCCATTTACGAGTGGTAATCTCACTTATGAAGCAGTAATTTCACCATTGTCAGGCGGAGATCTCGGTGACACCCCTGCGCTGAATAGAACCTTTGAGATTGACCCTCTTGCTCCTGTAGTTACAGAATCCAATATACGATTCTTTGACCATTTCACATCCTCCCAAAATCGAGAGATTATTGTCAATATTACTGACCAACCCGTATTGCCAACCAACGTCACTCTAATGCTATGGACAGAATGGGCTAACGATTACGATAATGATGGATGGCCGAGTGAGAATGAATATATTCCTCGCCTGATGACTATTCCAAACGATTTAGATTCACCCGTTGGCTCCTATGTCGCAGTAGTTGATGACACCTCTGCTTTCCCTGGTGAAAAGGTAGCGGGATATGTGGTTGGAACAGACCAGTCGGGATATTCTATCTTAGGAGGTGGCTCTGGAAATGTTGACGATCATTTATTCATGTACCAAATAAGAAATGATGGTGCCCCGCTAGTAGATGCAGATGGGTTCGAGTGGGAAAATGGAAGAAGAAGTTGGCTCCACCCTGGGCAAAGTTACGGGCTAAATGTTTCATTCTCAGAAATGAATGGAATTTCAGATGTATCCGAAATAAAAGTGTCTTTAGCAAGCAATGTGCCATCAGATAACTTAGAATTGATATGGGATTCAGCGTCGAATGAATGTTATACTGGTTCTCATCATATTGTTGTAAATTCATGCCTAGTTACTGATAATTTCGGATTAGCCCCGGGACCTTTCGAGCAAAATTTGAAGCTCCATCTCGACTTTACCCCGCAGTGGTCACTACCTGACCTTGGAGATACCAGGAGAGAGCCAAAAGTTGAGGTATCAGATAGAGCAGGAAACATAGATTCTGCTTTATTCCCATACAATAGGTGGAGATTCTCTTCAGAAATGATGATTCCAAACGAGTTATCATTGTGGGTCGAAAATGGTGCATTGACCGAATCAGGTGCGAGGGTTAATCCGGGCTCATCTATGGAATTATCAGGTCCAGTCTTTTTCACTCAGACACTCGATAAACCACAATTCGAATGTCAAATCGTAGTCAAGATAAACGGGGTAAGGACATATACAAATTCGATTCAGGGAGATTTCACTGCTTCTCTAATTGCGCCTCTCTCATCAGGACTTCACCCATTGACATACAATGTTGATTGTATGCCTGAACAAGGAGTAGATACAACAAGCCAAACGGAAGCAGTGCAGTGGATATTAGTAGACGGACACGGGCCTGAGGTAGTTGAATTTACATCACCAAGGGAAGAAGCGGTATTGGAGCCTCAGCTACATGAAATAACCGTCCTGATATCTGAAAATCACGGTATAGATGAGGATTCTGTGAGGATGTATTGGTGGGTTACTTCGGTAACCGATAACATTCCACTGATGTCAGGTGACATGAAAATGCAATTGAATGGTGATGATAACTCAGGTTTGAGACTTGAATTTACCGGAACTATCGATATTTCTTCAATTTCTGCAGAAATACTTCAGGAACAAACGGTACTGAAGGTAAGATTCGAAGGCAGAGATTTAGCAGGTAATCAATTTTCAAAGGCTGAAAATAGCCAAAACAATCCAGCTCATACTTGGCATCTCGTGAAATATGAACCACAATTTTCTCTAGAGAGAAGTGGAATTGATGTCTCAAAAGTTTCAATCGAGGTCGAAGAACCGGTCGTTGTACAAATTCACGTCAGGAATGACGGAATGAAAGAAGGCGAGGTTCCACTCAAGGTCGAGATAATTGACCTCACAGGTAATTCAGAAGAAATCGCAAATACTAGATTCGTAGTTGCTGCGGAATCTGTCGGCACGTACATTGTAGATTGGAAGCCCGCAGAACCAGGTTTGCAAAGACTTGCAGTCACAATTGATGGAGAAGTGCATTATTCTGCATTCATTGACGTAAAACCAGTTCAGGAAAAAGCATTCCTTGAGAATACAATCGGAGCCACTAATCCGTATGTGTTGGGCATGACGATGACCATGCTTTGTGTTGGTTTGCTGTATGTGTTGGCTTGGATGAGATTTGCTACCGCCAAGAATAACGAATTTGAAGATGATTACGAATACGAGATAGAAGAATTCGAAGAATTATAGGAGCCAAAAGCATAGAGGTTAGTGCCTTCTGGATTAGACAAGGGGAGTTACATGTCCGCCAAAATCGCACTACTACAAGCAAACCCGCTTGTTGGCGATATACGAGGTAATTCCTTACTCGTCGAAAAAATGGCGAATATAGCCAAAGAAAACGGTGCGAGTTTAGCAGTTACTTCAGAATTAGTAATCTCTGGATACCCACCGAGGGATTTACTACTGCAATCAGATTTCGTTACCGAATGTAAAGAAAGTGCATTGAATTTGAAGTCAGAAATTCCAATTTTAGTAGGAACTCCACTAGATGCAGGTTCTGAGAGAGCATTACCCGGTAATGGTGCAGTGCGAACAGGTGAATCACCGCGTGAAGTAACTCGCAAGCAATTACTTCCAACTTACGACGTGTTCGATGAGGCTCGTTACTTCCAGTCAGATGAAAGGCCGGGAATTGCTAGAACAATAGCCGGATTGGATATTGGTGTCACAATTTGTGAGGATGCTTGGCAACATTCTGGTGAAACACCTAACGATTACAATAGTGATCCTATTGCTCAGATAATGGACTGGGGGAGGCAAGGTGTACACCTCGATGCTACTGTAAATCTCTCTGCTTCTCCTTACCATGCAAACAAATGCATGGTGAGGGTTGAGGTTGCAAGAAGGGCTGCGAAATCACTTAATCATCCTTTTTTACTCGCAAATCAAGTCGGTGGGAACGACGACCTATTGTTCGATGGTCGCTCTATTGTCGCTTGGCCAAATGGAGATGTAATTATTGCTCCAGCGTGGAAAGAAGGAATTTTATTGGTTGATTTGGATGGTCCTGATAACACACTGTGGATTGGTGACGGGGACTTTCAAAAAATTTCAGGAAACGAAAACCTCGAACTTGGTTTGGATGATTTACTCGATGCCGTTACAATGGGGTTGTCAGATTATTGCAAAAAGAGCGGTATCTCCAAGATTGTGCTGGGGCTATCTGGAGGGATTGATTCAGCTTTGGCCGTATGCGTCGCAGCAGAGGCGGTTGGGCCGTCGAATGTTACAGGAATATCAATGCCTTCGAGACATTCAAGCCAACACAGTATCGACGATGCAAGAGCAACTGCCGAGGCATTGGGTATTGAATTTGTAATGCAACCAATAAGCAGTCTTCACGATTCAACGGAGGGCGAGCTTTCAGTTCTATTGGAGTCTGGAAATCCAATTGCTGGTGAAAATCTTCAAGCAAGGCTACGTGGATTAATCGTAATGGCTTATGCTAATTCAAACAATGCGATGGCTATTGCTACAGGAAATAAATCTGAATTAGGACAGGGATATTGTACGCTTTACGGAGACATGGCAGGAGGATACGCTCCACTTGGTGACCTTTACAAAATGGAAGTTTACGAACTATCAAAAATATATAATTCTCGCAAGGGTAGAGAAATAATAACCAAATCGACATTAACCAAGCC
>JAPOHM010000232.1 GCA_029979405.1 Methanobacteriota archaeon | reverse complement strand
CAATCTTAACCATCCGTTTATGGATACAGAATATATCTCAGGGTCCGAAATTATGGTCAATTTTAATGGTCAGTGGGTGAATCCGGGAACAAATCTTCTCAAGCTTGCCAAAGACCCAATTCAGGGATGGGTTGTGCATAAATTGGACAATGACTTGTCCATATTGTCTGCGTGGGAATCAAAAAAGAGTGAAAAAATTCTCACAAAGCAGTTGACGATAATTAATCAGGCAATATCGCTCAATAATGCAATAAATGAAACGAATGATGAATTTGAGGATGCTAGGGAAAGAGAATCTCAAGAATCAACACTTCTTGAGAGAAATTGGATGCCTGAAGAAGAATTAGAAATTCAGGGTCCTATCTCGAGAATTTTTTCATCGGAATAAAGTTCATTTCTCCTTCAAAAATATCCCTTACATTGAAATGTAAATCATAGAAGGACTAATTCTATGGGCGAATCTGCCAATGGTTCATTTTTGTCTGCTGTTCTTAACAGCCCAGAAGGTGAAAAACTGGTTGGCACAGGACTTTCAAGGAGGTTCTCAAAGCTACCACTTTGGTTATCACATCCTTCAAATATTGGTGGATTCTATGGATTCTTAGTTTCCATCGCACTAATTTTTCCTTATTTAATGACAGAAGAATTTTGGTTTCCGTTGTGGATTTTTCATACTAGTCTTCTCGTTTTTTTTACAGGATTTCTCGGATTAGCTAGCAGAATAATGAATGCATATTTCAAGAGACCCGCAGTTACTCCAAATCGAATGATTTTGTTTCCAATGCCGTTTGTTGGTTTCACTTTGCTGGCTTTACTAAACACAGAATTATTGGATTCGAATTTGTTCTTACTGGGGTTATCTTGGACACTTCTTATACTCCCAGGAACATTGTATGTCCATCTTTCATGGGCTCCCCGATGGCGTTTATTGTGCATGATAGATGAAGGAACTTACGTCATCGAAGAAGATGACTATGAAGACGTTTCAGAAGAAATCGAACAAATGATAGAAGATGATTCTGATTTGCAGGAAGTAGTAGAATCATTTGATTCCGAAGAATGATTAAATCAATCCTATTGATTTACCAGCGTCTTCGAAAATTCTCAAAACCTCATTCAAGTCATCACTTGATAATCCTGCAGACATTTGTGTTCTTACTCTTGCCTTATCACGAGCAACCATTGGAAATACGATTGCTCCAGCCATAACACCCTGTTTCAACATTTCACTGGACAGGGCTTTTGCAGTTGATGATTCGCCACACATTACCGGTATGATCGGAGTTGTTGATACTCCCGTATCGAATCCCATCGATTGCATTTCATTTCTGAAATATTCTGTATTCTCCCAAAGCCTTGCGTGATGTTCTGGCTCTTCCATCAAAACCTCGACAGCAGCCTTCTGAGCGGCGGCGACAGAGGGTGGTTGTGAGCCTGATAAAAGCCAAGAACGAGAATGATTCAAAGCGTGTTCCCTCACAATTTCTTTACCTGCAACAATTCCACCCTGTACGCCAAGTGCTTTGGAAAAGGAACCAACTTCAAAATCAACTCTTCCCTGAAGTTTGAAGTGGTCGACTATTCCTCTTCCCCCGTCTCCCAATACTCCTTCACCATGGCAGTCATCGACGAATACCATTGCGTTGTGTTCTTCAGCGATTTTTGTTAATTCATCGAGAGGGCATATGTCTCCATCCATTGAAAATACTCCATCGACAATGATCAATTTTCTATCTGCATCTTTATTGTCGTTCAAAACCTGTTCTAAAGCGGCCATGTCATTGTGAGGAAAAACCCCTCGTCTTGCTTTGGTTAGCCTAACACCATCAATAATTGACCCGTGGTTTAACTCGTCTGAAATGATAATGTCATCCTTTCCCTGAACTAATGTAGGGATAAGGCCAACATTTGCCGTATATCCTGCTGAATAAATTAGTGATGATTCAACTCCCTTGAATTCAGCTACTTTTTGCTCTGCTTCTAGGTGAATGTCCATAGT
>JAPOHM010000237.1 GCA_029979405.1 Methanobacteriota archaeon | reverse complement strand
ATGACCAGTCCGCGATGTAATCTTCCACGAATTCATTGATTTCAGTTTCATCAAGTTCTGAGAAGACATTCAAAATGGCTTTCCCGAGCATCATAGTGGATTCAATGGAGCCATCTTTGTAATTCATCACTCTCTTGAAAATTGCCTCTTTGTGACCCAGTTCATGTTCAACATCACTGGAAAATTGCTCCCACAATTTTATAGTTTCATCCATGTGTTCACTAATAATCGATTTCTGTGGCTCATAAAAATCACTGTTATCTTCGCCATTCAGCCACTTAGAGAATTGATCTGTATTAGTAGGATAACTCTCGTGCCTCATTAGGTACCTTTTTGCCGCTCGTAAAAACCACAACACTGCCCTATGCTCTATTACCGAACCATCTCCTTCCTCTATCTTTCCAGTAAATTTTGAAATTTCTCCAGCGATGTAATCCTCCATTGCCACTATTTGACCAAATTTACGAATTTCATCTTCAGTGATATCGGTGAATTGTACAATTTCTTCTTCCGGTTCGTAAAGTTCATACTCAATCAATTGATACATGATTAGAGACGTGATTTTCACTTGATCAACTGCAAATTTTGCTTGGTCATCTCTCCCTTCTTTATTTTCAAATGGATTTGCCCGCAAGGAGGCAGATAAAAGCGTAAACCACGGATACAACATGTCTAACCTCCTAAATTTTGAATCCAATTTCTTGTACCATGGAAGATTAATAAGCGAAAAAAGCATTCTTCTAGTTTCATCCAATAAAGACATCGAAGAAAGTGTTCTTGCGATTTTCGCTGCTCGTTGGCGACCGTCACTGAATATCAATGTCTTTCTACCTTGATTGGAAGTATATGAGCTGGGGTCCGGATCCTGAGCATTTGTCAATTCATTTATTGCAACGGAAAAAGCATCATCTCCACGTGTTTCCATATCGGTTGTTTGGGGAAATAATGCATTACTGTGATCTGCTTCAGTACCTTGGTCCATCTTGAAATCAATAATTCTGGGATCGTCATCATGGAATTGTTTACCTGTTGAATTCGGCTTAAATTTGATAATCCCATCTACTTTTACGAAGTCCGGTAAAATCAACCAGGCCCAATTTGAAGGTGTTTCTGGTTCATCGCCAACATCAAGTGATTTCAATTCCCCCGTTATAGTGTGAATACGGTGCGTAGCCCTGTCATCATCCGACTTTACACGATATGCAGCAAGACCAAGCATTTTCTCCGGATCTTGTAATCCCTTGCCCATTCCTTTCAATGATCCATCTGGCTGAATAAAGGTCGCTGAATGGTTGTTCATCACAGTACAATTCTGATATCCTTGCCGAGTCACTCGACCTGAGCGAATAGGCAACCAAATTCGAACATATGGCTCCCCAGAGCCTCTATCGGATAAGAGCTCGAATACTCGGCCAACGCAACTATTTTCATTGCATTTCATACCACCATATTGTTGCACTTCTCCACATTTTAAACAACAACTCAGTCTCGGCAATCCTCTCAAAAAGAAGTGGGCTCTAAGTGGAAGTAGTGGTGCACCTCCCGTTGTTGATATATCACTGGGAACTTCTGATGTCCCGTCTATTTTTCTTATTCGATGGTTTCTAGCTTCACCAATCAATTCCACAAGGGCATCTGTGGCTTTAATGTCTTCTGGGGTTTCTCCGCCCCATAGTACCTTGCTGCAATCTTTTGTGAACCTTGGTCCTGCTTGCTTGTCCTCAAGTTCGCCACCATATGAGGTAGGTTGGTTGAGTAAAGTATACAATTTCTTGAAAATATCAGAACCTAGCAGAACGTCATGAATGACCTGCTGTCGCCAGGTGTCGCCACTGTTATTTTCTGGCCATTCAGGTCTTGGAGGATT
>JAPOHM010000179.1 GCA_029979405.1 Methanobacteriota archaeon | reverse complement strand
GGTTCAATACAATCGCATTGTTTTTCCTTATTTTAGAGTACTCAGGTTCAGAATTTCTATTGGGAATACTATTCTCCGTCCGAATGCTATTGTTTGGAATATCCCAACCAATTAACGGCTTGTTGGCAGACAGATTAAATCGAAAAAGTTTGATGTTTTGGTCTAATATATTGCAAATTGGACTAGCATTATCATTCATTTTAGTAGATGGCCCTGAAGATATGTGGTGGCTGATTACAGTTTCTGGAATAATGATGCTATTACACGGAGTTTACGTGACTGCAGAGAGAGCTGCGGTCCCAAATATTGTTGATGAGGATGACTTAATTACAGCGAATGCTATTGGTAGCGCATCATGGTCAACAGCGCTGTGCATAGGGGCAATGCTGGGTGGTGTTGTAGTTAGCGAATGGGGAACTGATGCGGCATTTATTATCGATTCAATCACATTCTTGGTTTCTGCACTAATTTTGATTCCATTGGTTATCGAACAAAAAATCGATGAAAATATGAAAGGACCAATCCTGAAAACTGCTGTTTCTAACATAGTAATTGGATGGAAGCGAATTTATACAGATAAAAAATTACTGAGAATTGTTTTTGCTAAAAGTTCGTGGAATTTAGCTGGAGCTGGCCTTGCTGGAGTATTCTTGGTTCTAGCAGGTGCTGACATAACCGGTTATGGTGCGGCGTTCGGATTTGGTTTATTCTTCTTCGCAAGGGGTATAGGAACTGGCATAGGCCCTCTAATTGCACGTTCTGTGTTCAAAGACAAATCAAAATGGCCTTCCTTGATTGGTGTTCTAGTTTCGATAAGTGGCATATTTTATTTGCTGGTGGGGCTAACTCTCGATATTTATTTACCACTAACGGTATGTCTGATTATTATTTCTCATTCTGCCAGTGGAGGTAATTGGGTTTTATCAACGGTTTTAACACAAAGCTGGGTTGAAGACGAAGTAAGGGGTAGGGTATTTTCTATGGATATGTTGATTCTGGGAACATCTGCGGCTTTGTCTACTACAACTGCAGGTTATCTCGTCGAGTACCATAATCTAAGTTTGAAAGCCGGCTTTATTTACTTCTCATTATTGATGATTATTTGCGGTATTATATTCACTCTGTGGAGACCAGAAAATCAACCGGTGCATACTTCATGAGTGCATTTAGGCGGGTCCCAATACAGCTTTTCGGTTGGATCAAAAGTGTCCAATTGCAGTGTGCTTTCAGAACCCTCGATGATTGTTACTATCGAAGAGGTAGATGCTGGTAAATAATCTTCGCCAGTTGACCTCAATGAGATTTTCAACGTGTTTCCTGCGGATATTTCCGCATCTAATGGCATAAATTCCATCTTTGCATTTATTGTATCAAATATAGGTGTCCATGTAGGTGACAAATCATCCCCACCTGCATGATATCTTAAATCCATTATCGCATGCCCAATATGAATGCATTCCGACTGATTGCACTCTTCCAATAATGCATACAACTGACCTCCAACCGTAGTTGTCGATACTTCTACATGTAGCCTCGGTGTACCCTGGATGTAGATATCACTCTCAAGAGGTGCAGTTTCATATTCTGGACCGGTGGAAGCATCTGGCAAAACATTCGGCCCACCCGATCGTTGCATATCACTTCCCAGTTCAAAACGCATTTCTGTTACATCACTTGCTGGGTATCTATCTTCAATTCTCCATGAACCTTGATTAGACTGGATTTCAATGTGTAATAGTGGCTTGGCTCCGACGTTTTTCAAATAATAGTCAAACCATTCAAGTAAGTCTTGCATCCAATCAAACCGTATCATTTCAGGGAATGCCTCACCTCCCCTGCCGCCTAAATCAGACCTATCTCTGAGTTGTATTGGCCTATCAGGGTAATCGTGGTCCCACTGGCCAAAGAGTCCTTTTGCTTCTATTCCGTTATCTATGAGCTTATTTATCGTTGGAACTGCCATGTGAGGGTCTACATTCCAATCGTGCATACCTTGAATCAAATATACAGAGCCTTGGTAATTATCCAGTACCCGATCCAGGAAGTATCTCTCTGCCCAATAATCCCCTGCAATTTCACTTCCAAACATCCAAGCAGAAACTCCGGTTCCTGGTCCGATTATGTAATCTGGGCACATATTGCCATAATCTTCCTCGTCACCATCAAATCCGTATGAGCCATATACGCCGTTGTGCATTATTGGAGCCCTTGCTTCAGAAGAACCATTTCGCCACATCAATTCTTTTACTCCTATTAAACCAGATATTGGAACGATTGTTTTCAGATATTCATTTCCAAACATAGCTGCTTGCCAAGGGGTAGAACCATCATATGACTTTCCAATCATAGCAACATTACCATTTGACCACTCCTGACTTCCTAACCACGTCACGGCAGCATCGTTACCCAATTGTTCTGCTGTTCCCATTAGGTCCATACAGTGGTTAGATCGTCCTGTTCCCGTAACAGATATCTGAGCAAATGCGTATCCGTGAGGTAGTAATTGGTCGATTATCATTTGTCCGAGCCATGAACCAGGTACCTCAATCGTTGGAGTGTTAACGCTTGGTTCTTGGAAATAAGGGCCAAATTCCGCAATTACTGGAACGGTTACGCCTTCAGGGACATTAGGTCTCCAATATGCAAGTGATATCTTCCCATCAGGAGCAGCTCCTCCTTCTTCGAGTGGTAGTTCATATTCGACAAAAACGTGGGTTGAGTTCCATTCGTTTGCTGTCTCTAATATCTCATATTCTCCAAATTCCATTACGAAACCATTGTCCAAATTGGTGATATAATCTAGGTTCCCCCTCTCCCAAACTGGCACTCTTACCCCTGTATTAGATGATGATTTCATTGTGCTTTCTATAACATCACCAAACATTACAGCCAACATTAAGAACACTATGGAAACAGCAACAGTAGCCAAGGCTAGACCATTCAGAATAGATTTATCTCGATTGGGTTCCGCATACTCGGCGAAATAAATCTCATCCTCCATGAACCTCCGTATGCATCGATACAAATAGAATTGGCGATTACTTACAAGAGTCAATAAACTACATTCAAGTGGGGTAATCATGCCATCTGAAGTTGAGTTAATGCAAAAGCATGTGGCAGAAGGAATTCCTGATGAACTACCTGTTCATCCTGGTGTTTCCGACGAAGT
>JAPOHM010000021.1 GCA_029979405.1 Methanobacteriota archaeon | reverse complement strand
AGATAGTGAAGGTGGAGGATTCGGCGGATTTGGTGACGCTTGAATCTTGAAAAATGCTACCGACATCGGTTTATACCCCTGTCCAATCCGAGGGGTGCTACTGCGAGAGTAGTGTAGTGGTTATCACCGGGCGTTGCCAACGCCTGAACCCGGGTTCGAGTCCCGGCTCTCGCACTCTATGCTAATTTCCTGATGTTTTCTTCGATTACATCAGCACATTTTTCAAAAGCAGAAATTTCCTTTCCGTGGGGGTCGTCTAAACCCCAATCTTGGTCAATTCTGATTGCTGGACAACTAACTCCACACCCCATTGATATCACCATGTCATATGCTTTCCATTCGATATCGTCTATGTTCTTAGGGTATAGATTGGACGAATCGATAGACCTACTTTCAAGTACGCGAAGAGCATTCTTACTTACTGAGGTTTCTGGATGTGTGCCAGCACTTGCCGCTTCATGCCCTAAATCTCTAGCAATCGCTTCGGCCATTTGCGACCGGCAGGAGTTTCCTACACAGACAAATAATAGCCTCATTGGTAATCTCTAACTGGATGAGACATATGAACTAATTCAATTTAGAATATATTGATGAGACGTGGGATGTTATATTACGGACTTACTTTTCTCCTACTTTTCGCTCTTCACATATTTGCGGCTGCCAACGATTTCAGGATATTTTTCAGAATAATTGCGACTATGATTACCTTTCAGACCCTTTTCATCGGTATAATTTTTCATAAACTTGGAGAAAACGTAACACTGGCACGTATTCCAATGCTCTTTTTGTGTATTGGTTTAGGATACGCATATCTTGATATGTCATTCACAATTGAAATCATATTTTTTGTAATTTTGGGCGTCATTATTCAGTATGGAACTGAAAAAGGGTTGAAGTATGGCAAGCGTGCCGAGAATAACAATGGCTGACTCACCTGTCAAGATAAACAATCCCGGTAGCGCTCCAGAAGCACCCTCTGCAGAGGACCAACAAAAGATGGAAGCGGCGTATAATCAGATGAAAAGAAAAATGGCAATTGCCGAGATGGGTAAAGCGATTAAGCACAAAATTATGGTTCTATCAGGTAAAGGTGGAGTAGGTAAATCTACCGTCGCTACGGGTCTTGCGCTCTCATTAGCTCAGCAGGGATTGAAAGTAGGATTACTAGACATAGACATAACCGGACCTAACGTTCCAAAAATGATGGGACTGGACGGTAGAAGATTGAATGTTGAAGGTGGAAGAATATTGCCCGCACAGGGGCATTTAGGTGTGAAAGTCATATCTATGGCTTTCCTGTTAGAAGATGAAGACACTCCAGTCGTATGGAGAGGTCCAATCAAACTTGGAGCGATTCAGCAATTTATTGGCGATGTTGATTGGGGTAATCTCGATTACCTGATAATAGACTTCCCTCCAGGAACATCGGACGAACCACTTACAGTAGCTCAAAATCTGCCAGATATAGATGGAATGGTTATTGTCACGACGCCACAAGATGTCGCCTTGTTAGATTCGAGAAAATCACTTACCTTTGCTAATTCGCTAAAGGTTGACGTAATCGGAATAATCGAAAACATGAGTGGTTATGCGGTTAATGGAAAAGCATCCGCAGGTACTGAAATAGAGGTCGCAGGGCCTGGTGGAAAAACACACAAGGCTACTGCAGATGAAAATGGTGATTGGTCTGTAACTCTGGATATTTTCAAATCAGGTGGCGGGGAGAAAACCGCTAAAGAATTCGATGTGCCATTCTTAGGAAAACTACCTTTCGACCCGGGCTTCGTTAGAGGCGGTGATGACGGAGTTCACAGAATTGTTTCAGAACCAGAGGGCGCATCCTCACAGGCATTTTCTGAAGTAGTCACAAAGATTCAAAACTTCGTTGAAACCGAAGACAGTGGCAGTGGATTAGAAATTATTTGAGGTGAAATCATGGAAATTCCCGAGTTAAAAAGAATCGAGAGAAGGGAATTCGATATGCACCTAACATGGGATGATGGAACCGAACATGAGATCACGTACGACGATTTACGCCACGCCTGCCCGTGTGCAAACTGCTCTCCTCAAAGAAACGAGGATAATACATCAATCGCGTTGAGAAGAACAGTCGAGCGATTACCAAAAGAAAAGCCCACAATAAGAACGGTGGGAAATTACGCATTGTCATTTGAATGGACAAGCGGTTGTTCGTCAGGAATTCACAGATTCGAAAGACTTTGGAGATTGGGAGAAAAGCAAGACCCAGACAACGGTAAAGCCTACGTGCACGGTGCTTGGTGATTTGAATAAAATCACAATAAAGGCTCGTCGCTAATGTATAGTCTTAATTTACAAAGGCAAAGGAGCATATAGCATGGAGGGTATCTATCTCACTTGGCTAATTTCAGCGTTAGCCATAGGTGTTCTTCTGATGCCTATCATCAAGCCTCCATGGGCAAACATAACTATTGACGGATTTGTTGACTTCCTCAGAAGATATTGGTTACATCTTGTCTTAGTGCTAACAATTTACAACGCTAAGGACTTCTTGGATGAAGTGGATCGTATTTTGATGGCAAATACTGATGGTATGCTAAACATGACTCCGTGGATATACACCCTTGAAGGCGACATGGTCTTGTGGGTTCAAGAAACTTTCATGGCTGATTGGCTTACCGCTTTGATGACACATTTCTATGTTGTTGGATTTATGGTAATATGTTACGTTTCAGTATTCTATTTTGCATATTTTGATGATAGGTACATGGCTGACAGAATAAGTCTCACAATTTTCTGGGTTTACGCCTTAGCGATTCCATTTTATCTGTTCTTCAATGTTCACGTGACGGGAAATTATATTCCAGGAATGAAGACTTTGGCATATGACCACTCACCAGAAATAAATGACTGGTTCAGCAGAATAGACCCGTTTACAAACGGTATGCCAAGCCTTCATATTGCATTCCCATTTGCTGTTTGGCTCTGTCTGCATAGATTCGACAAAGATGAGCGTTGGAAGAATTACAGGCGCATTGTATTCGGATTTACTTTGATAACAGCATTCTGTATTGTGTATCTAGGAATACACTGGTTAACCGATATCATTGGTGGAATGATTGTGGCTGCCATTGCGGTA
Source organism: Methanobacteriota archaeon (assembly GCA_029979405.1). The sequence continues at coordinate 9,546 of JAPOHM010000021.1, read as the reverse complement.
AAGATTGCCAGCGTTATGGCGGGACCATTTTGGAGCATTTTCGATGAAAGAACGATAAACGCAAGGCTTGTTACGGTCCTAACAAATCCAAAAAAAGCTATTCTTGTAATGGTTAATGGGGTCAAAAAATCCACAAATCAATTCTCAAAGCCCACCAGTAGAGAAACCGGAATTCTGCTTGCTGTAATCCTGATTTTAGTTGCAGGAGTTGTTACATGGGACCTTACTCATCAATCAATTCCAGCAGGTGGTGTAGATGCTCCTGTTGGTGTTGAAGCGGCGGATGGATGGTTAATCACTCTTGATTCAAAAGATGAAAACTCGCTTTTAGTTATCCATGATTTATCTGATTTAAAATCACAAATCGATGTACTACAACCCATTCTCGATGAAAACTCGACTTACACTATTTCTGGGGATCATTTGCTAATGGCTAATTCAACACAAATGATGCTTGTAAATATCAATAATCCAAGTACAGCGCTATTTACAATTGATATTGAGGACCCAACTCAGATTGAATTTATTTCCGATGATAAAATTGTAGTTTTACAGAATGGCGAGCTAACTTATTTTGATTTCACGGGCTCTGAAACTACGGGAGTATCTCCTCCGAACTCAGAAAGAGTTTCTTTGTTAGAAACCTCAGGTGACAAGATAGCAATGGTGTTTGAATCAAGCCCCGACACCATACAAATTGGGTATGTAGACAGTGAAGGATTAATCTCGACTAAGATAAATTCAACAGCCAATGAATTTGAAGATTCGATACTTGCTAACGCAGGGAAAATGGTTGATACTGAAAATGCCTCAATTATTGAGATTTCTATGTATGAAGAATATCTTGCAGCCACGGTAGACGTGAACGCTACAACAAGATTAGTGCTACTCAACACTTCGAGCGGTCAGAGCTTCATCGTTTCCGACCCGAAGTTTGAGGCATTCGACCCACACATGGATTATGGGATATTGATGTTTGCAGCATACCAAAACATCGACCCCATTAATGCATCCTCAGAAAAATACACTGATATTGAAATCATGATTCATGATTTGGAAACTAACTTGACAACTCCTCTTACTGCAGATTCGATTAATCAGTGGGATCCGAAAGTTTTGGAAAACCACTATGTATACCAGCAGGTCGATGAAAATGGTGTTATGAGTGTAGAGGTCCAACCTAAAGAGCCGACGCTTCAAACATACTCATCAAACGTATTGAAAATTGGAGTAATACTGATGATTGTTCTGGTTTTCGTTAACGTATTACAACGTCAAAAAGAGTCTGGAGATCTCAACCTCCATGATAGCGAACCCGAGTCATAATCTGTTCTAATCTCTTGACAACGTCGACCGCCTTTGGAGGGTATCCGCCTGGTGCTTTGTCGGGGTGGCCGAGTTCATCGTCTAACGATAAATAACCCTCAAGAACAAGTTCCATTGCATTCTCAATGCTTGGATGACTTGCCCTGAATATTTCATGGAGCACGTGTAAATCGACACCGTAACCTTCCAATTCATAGTCTCTCGTAGCTAATCCCAAATCGATTAGGATGGCTTCATTTTTATTGTTGATAATGACATTATTTGTGGACAGGTCACCATGATTGATGGCATTTCTGTGTAAAACTCTAATCGACCTTCCAACATTTCTCAAAGTATCGTCATCGTGTAGGTCATTTTGAAGGATGTTGATTAAAGGAGTTCCACCTATTTTTTCCATAATTATTCTGCCTTCGTCAAGGTCGACATCCCAAATTGCCGGTACGGGGGCTTTGATATTGGATAGCCAAATAGTGAGTTTAACTTCGTTTGTCATTCTCTTTTGAGTCAAACTTTTGTCAAGTTCTGGATGCCTCCAACCTCTTGGTCTTCGAGTTTTTTGGATTGCATCTCTACCATACCATCTGCCGTTCATGACCTCGGCTTCAGCGCCGAGATGGATGATTTCTCCCTCTTCCCAGCCTCGCATTGAGAATACGGGTGTAGTGTATGGTTCAAAAAGGGGCGCATGTACGGCAGGTTGAGGGACAATCATGACGATAGCGCTTCCGATGTGTGCAATCGATTTCACAAATGATCAAATGGGCCCAGAAGAACTTGCGATTGCAGAAAGGATATCTGAACTAAAAGCGGAGCTAGGCGACGATTTACTCATACTCGGACATCATTATCAAAGGGACCAGATAGTGATGCATGCTGACTTGCTTGGGGATTCATTCTTGCTCTCCGAGTTAGCCGCAAAATCGGACGCAAAATACATCGTTTTCTGTGGGGTACACTTTATGGCAGAATCAGCAGATATCCTTACTTCAGACAAACAAAGCGTCATTCTCCCAAACATGCGTGCAGGGTGTTCGATGGCTGATATGGCCGCACTACATGAGGTTGAAATTGCTTGGTCAGAGATTTTAGAGAGAACAGGTCTATCCGATCCAGCAACAGCAAAAGAAGGAGAATCTTGTTTGATTCCGGTCACTTACATGAATAGTGCCGCTAATCTGAAAGATTTCTGTGGAAGGCACGGTGGTATTGTTTGTACTTCCTCAAATGCCCAGGGTATACTAAACTGGGCTTTCGAGAGAGCAGGCCCTGATGGCGCAGTACTCTTCTTCCCCGACCAGCACTTAGGTCGTAATACCGGTAATGCAATGGGAATCCCTCTCGACAAAATGAGCGTTTGGACCCCCGGGCAAGAAAACGACATTGCTGAAGGAGCAAAAATCATTCTTTGGCACGGTTTTTGTTCTGTACATAAGCGATTCACGGTTGGGCAGATTGATGAATTCCGTGAACAAAATCCAGGAGGGGTTGTTGTTGTCCATCCTGAATGTCCAATCGAAGTCGTCCAAGCTGCGGATGCCAATGGAAGTACAGAATTCATCAGACGATTTGTGGCTGCACAAGAACCCGGAACAAAAATCGCTGTTGGAACAGAAATAAACATGGTAGCAAGATTAGATGCTGAACATGAAAACTTGCACGTTCAGTGCCTTGAGCCAACAGTTTGTCCTTGTTCTACAATGTACATGATTCATCCTGCTTATCTAATGGATGTGTTAGAAAAATTGGTTGATGGCGAAATACCCAACCAAATAATAGTGGAACCAGACATTCAGGAAGGAGCAAAATTAGCGCTCGAAAGAATGCTTTCAATCAAGAAATAATTTCCCCAATCTTCCAACCCCCAAGAGCGAGAAGGGGGCAAATCGCCATTGTCAGAATCACATATCCAATTGCAGTTGTTTGGTTTTCTGACCAGAGTTCAATTGTCTCAACTGAAAATGTTGACATCGTTGTGAAAGCACCTACTATACCAGTGCCAACGAGCAAAGCGAATTCCTTTGAAATCAGTTCACTAGATAATGCTGCAATTACGATACCAAGGATGAGAGAACCTAATGCATTCACGATTAAAGTTGCTTGAGGTGTGCCTACTATTTCGGAGACACCAAACCTCAGAATCGCACCGATGAAACCACCAATTCCCACGAGCAAATATGAATTCACAAAACTATCAGAATCTGTTCTGGTTATCAATCAATCTCAAGTGCTTGGTGCGATAGGGTTCAATCATGACCATTTGGTTCATGACCAGTAATGAGGGCAAAGTCGCCGAAGCAAAGGAACATTTTTCTCAATATGGAATCGATGTAGAACAGTTTGAATTTGAGGCCATTGAGCCACAATCCGATGACTTGGAAATTGTCGCGTTATCAAAAATTGAACAGGCGATTTCATCACTTCCAAATGAAAACGATATGATTCTAGTGGAGGATGCGGGATTATTTGTTAACGCCCTTGAAGGATTTCCAGGAGTATATTCATCCTATGCCCTGAACACAATCGGTTGCAGTGGCATTTTGAAACTACTCGATCATTTGAAAAGTGAAGATTTAGTCATGGATGCACGATTGAGAAGTGCAGAATTCAGAGCTGTAGCAGTGTTATATCATAATGGAATTACAACCGTAGCCGAAGGAGTTTGTCCCGGAAGAATAGCACACACCGTCGCTGATGGCGAAGGATTTGGTTTCGACCCGATATTTATTCCAAACGATTTAGATGAGGATGGAACACCTGTCGAATCTGGTGAGATGGGACACATTAGTACTCACGGTAAGACATTTGGACAAATCGAAATGAGCGAGAAACAACAATATTCTCACAGAAGAAGAGCGATTTCGAATCTAATCTCTAATCTTGATATTCAATAGAGAGATTCTTGAGTACGAGCGTATTGGGTAAAGTTGAGCAGGATGAGATTATCTAGACTGATTGTACTAATCCTATTGATTGGTGACATCATTTTGTTTTTCATGCTCCAAAGTGAATTCGACGATAATGGCCGGTGGGCAATCGTTGGAGTCGCTTTGCTTCTAGCGATAGTTTGGGTCTATCTCGAAGAAACTCCGCAACCAAAGAAACAGGTTAGACGAGTTCAACCAGTTAAAGCGACTCAACAAGAAGTTCAGGAAGAGGATGAACTCGACATACCTCCAGCAGTCACCGAGGACGCCATGGATGGAGCTACCTTAAGGGAAAGAAAACTTGCCAAGGTTCTTGCCGCTAATCAAAGCGATGAGGATGTGGTATCAGTTGAGCCTGATGACGACCTTGAGGAAGTACAGGTAACCGTAGAAGAGGTGCACATCGCAAGCGAATATGTCGTCGAATCGTCTCCTCAATCTATCGAAGACGCAGCAATCGCCGCTCATATTCAAGATAAGAGGGAGAGGCACGATAGGGTCAGAGCTAGAATCGAAGAGCGAAGGAGAGAGCAAATGGCTGAAATTCGTGCGTCAACCGCAAAGATGTGGGAAGCCCATTCATCTGGCGAAGACATTTTATCAATAGTTCAGGACCCGCAGAGTACTCATACTATCTTAGAAGAACCAGCTGTGGCAAAAGAAGGTCACGTTTACGGAGCATCTCTTGTTAGAATCGATGAAAACACGATTTTGAAACTCAGAATACCTGTGGATACGGGTTACGTGCAGGTTGAAAGTAGTGATGAAGAAACTGAAACAATGCCACTCCTTCCTCCAGGAGTTCCATCACCAGATTCCTTAGGGCTACCACCTCTGCCTCCACCACCCGGCGCATCTGACGCATTGGCGGCTCTTAGAGATGAAATGTCAAACGACTAATCATCTATGTTTCCAAACAGGTTCATCTCTATTGATGAATGCTTGAACTCCAATCTCCTGGTCTTCAGTATCGAATAGACTTGCAAAGGCATCAGCTTCTATTTTCACTCCCTCGGTTAGCCCATTATCTAATGCTGCTCTGATAGTTTTCTTTGCTACTCTCAAAGTATTCATCGATTTACAGGCGATTGTTTGAGCGATTTGGAGGGTTTTTCCCTCTAACTCTTCACTGCTGTAAATATGATTTGCTAATCCAATCCTGTGCGCTTCCTGTGCGGTCAAATTGTTGCCAGTCATCATCATCTCCATGGCGCGGCCATATCCAACTAGATGCACTAATCTTTGAGTGCCTCCGTAACCCGGAATCAGACCAAGTTTAATTTCAGGTGTACCGAATATCGCTCTCTCACTTGCGATTCTAATGTCACATGAACAGGCTACTTCGCATCCTCCTCCCAATGCAAATCCATCGACCATTGCTATGGTTGGCTTTGACAAGTTCCAAATTGCTTCGATAGCGTTGTCTGTGAATAGTTTCTTGATCTCGGAGGAATTTTTCCCAACGAATTCAGTAATATCCGCACCGGCTACGAAAGCGTTGGGCTTTGCCCTCTTTCCTTCCGGTGGAGGGTTTGGTTTTGCTCCAGTGATAACAACACATCTAACTGAATCGTTCTCCTCAACCCAAACACACATTTCCTTTAGCGCATTTACTACTTCTTGGTTTAGGGCATTCAACTTATCTGGTCTGTTAATTGTTACTTTAGCAATAACGCCGTCACCGTTTTCACACGGGATTTCTTCGATTAAGACACACTCGGACATATACCTGCGACGAAGTCATTCCAAATCAAACTTGCAAGCACACATTGAAAGTGCAAATGCTTGTAGTCGTATTATGTCCGATGAGATGGAATCTCTAGTTGTCGCAAAGGATTTGGGCAAAAGATACGGCGATTTCATAGCATTGCACCCTCTTGATGTAAAGGTAAGTGCGGGAGAATTTTTTGGGGTATTTGGACCAAATGGCGCTGGAAAGTCAACTTTCATCAAGTTGTTGACCGGACAGCTCAGACCAAGTATCGGAGCGGTCGAAGTATTAGGGATAAACGCCGCCAAAGAGCCACAGAAGTTGAAAGCAAACATCGGTATTGTGCCGGAATCTGAATCACCTCCATCATACCTCACTCCGAGCGAATTTTTGCAATTCGTCGGCAAATTACGAGGCGTTGACGACCTTGAGGCTAAAGTCGAGCACTGGATAGACTGGTTTGGCTTGGATGAGAAAAGAGATACAATGTGTAAAGACCTGTCAAAAGGACAGAGACAGAAAGTTATGCTTTCTTCGGCCTTTATCCACGAGCCAAAGTTACTTTTCCTGGATGAGCCATTTGCTAACCTCGACCCTATCTATCAGAGAAAGTGCAGAGAATGGTTAATGCAAATGGTAGATGACGGCGGTACAATTTTTCTTTGTTCTCACGTACTTGAAATGGCCGAAAGAATGTGTAACAGGATGGCTATTATCAACAACGGTAAGGTTCTCGCAGCGGGAACAGTTTCTGGTCTAAAAGAATCAGAAAATGAAACATTAGAGGACGTATTCATTCGATTAGTTGGTCATTCAATCGAAGAAGCAGAACGCCTCAGTGATGAATCTTCAAGCGAGGAGGAATGAATTCTGCCGGTCACCATCACGAGTAAGGATTGGTCCGAACTCGATGGTGAAACCCAAGTTGAAAAATTGAATTCATCAACCCTCGGCAAGAATTTGAATGAACCGTTGACGGGATGGAACGCCTTTTCCGCAACTTTCAGAGTTATGTTCATAGAAGAATTCAGAGAAAATTTGGACTTCGCAAAAAAGCGAAGGATTCTACTTTTCCCGTTATTGGTCGCATTGGTAACAATGGTTGCGACCATTGGTTTACAATTCTTAGTTGGTGAAGGAGCATCGCAAGGCGCTGATTCGATTTCAGACGCTCAGACCTTTTCTTGGGATGAAATGAGAATAGCTCTACATCTGCCACTATTATTATTCAGTCTCGGAATGGGCTCTTTTGCTTTCCTTGGAAGAGAGAGGGTATTAGCAAGAACAGGTACCAAGAATTACCTGCTTGCGTCCCCTGCATTACAACCACTTACCAATCCTACTGCACACTTTGCGTACTACATGAAGGACCTTACATACTACGTTTTGTTGATTCTAACTCCGGTAATCAGCGGTATGGTAGTTGGTATAACTCTCGAATTTTTCACCAATGTTAGGACTCCTTTGGAGTATGATAGTTTACCGAGAACTTGGATTGCGATGATAGTAACCCTCGCTCAGGGATTGGCATTCTCTTTCATCGCATCTTCGCTTTGGTTACTTGGAGGATGGTTCGGTAGGATTACTCCAGTGATTGTTGTTGGATTAGGAACAATACTCGGACTTGGTTTGGTTGACAGAGAATATCTTTTGTGGGGTTTAGCAACTCAGCAACCCGATGGTTTAGTTCTTGCAATTCCGGCTTTGATAGCATCGATTTTCATTGCCTGGGTAGCGTCTCAAATGGTCAGGGATGACTTTGAAATCAAAGTCACATCGAAAAAGGAGATATTCTTACCTGCCTACGACCGCCTTAAATTCCTTGGAAAAGGGCCATTGCGCTTACTTGTAGCGAAAGAAGCAGTCGATTTGATTCGCTCCGGTTCACTAAAGAAAATGACGGTATCATACTCTGTGCCACTGATTGTGCTTCTGATGATGGCGTGGCTGGTTGATTTCGCTGAAGCTCCAATTCCAATCAACCTGCTCTCCTACGCTCCTTTCTTGGGGTTCTTTGGCTTCAATTTCTACTCGTGGTTAACCGCTTTAGACTCACCAGAGCACATGAATGGTCTGCCCCTATCAGTGCCTCAATTGATTCGGGCAAAAGTAACGGTTTACTTCTTGGCTACAACTTGGATTTCAGTAATTTTCCTGTGCTTGATGGCTTGGAAGTTAGACGAGTGGGCGGTCTTGCCCGTAGGGTTAATCGTGATGATTGCTAACAGCATCTACATCGTTTGTTTAACTGCATTTTTGATGGGACTATCGCCAAACAAGGCAATTTTCGATGCCAAGATCATGACCTGGTTTTGGATCGGGACTGTTCTACCGCTACTGAGTTTATTCTTACTTTCCTTTACTCAAGGAGACGTATCTTTCTACGAAAATTGGGCTGAGCAAGTTCAACAAAATGGTTTACAGGCCCAAGCCGTAGATTTTGATGACGAAACTATGGCTGCTGGTTTCAAGGGGATTTTATGGGTTAGTGTAGGTTTGGTGGCCGCATCGATTTTGTTGATGAAACTCCTTGATAGAAAATGGGGAAGGGCAGAGTTCAACAATTGAAACCGCTCGCAATGTCTCATGGGACTCGTAATTGCGGTCAGCGGTTTACCCGCAGCAGGCAAAGGCGAATTCGCAACAATTCTCGCTAACCGTTCTATCCCTGTAGTCTCAATGGGCGATGTTGTGAGAGCCGAAGTAACTCGTCGCGGAATCCCTGAAGAGCCAAGCGTTTTTGGACAGATTGCTACCGAATTAAGACAAGAATTTGGTGAGGACGTAATCGCTCAGAGATTGACTGCGGTTGTCGATGGCCTGCTGGTAGAAAACGAGATTGTCTTAATCGAGGGCTTAAGAGGAATCGCAGAGCGTAAAGTTTTCTCTGAACACTGGGGTGAAAACTTCGTAGTAGTAGCCGTTACAGCTAATTTAGAAATCAGGTATGAAAGAGTACAATCCAGAGGCCGTTCAGAGGATGGGACACTGGATGATTTGCTTATTCGAGATGAAAGAGAAAAAGGATGGGGATTGGGTCAAATTATCGATGAAGCCGACAAACAATTTCCAAACGAATCTGATTTGGAAAATCTTGAGGATTTGGTCTCAAATTGGTTAAATCTCCTTTGAGATGCCCCGTAGGGGCACTCAAAATGGCGAAAAGTCATAACCGAGCGCAATCGTGTCTCACATACAGGGGGAGGTTGCACTATGGCAAAAAAAGGGGCAGAAGCCAGGAGAAAGCCAAGAAACCAACAACGAGCGACATATGATGAATTGGATAAATATCCAGTTATGCCTCCACACGCTTTCGCTCGAATTGTTAGAGATAAGAGGACACTGAACATCATTTATCAGATTATTGAACCTCCATTGAATAAAAAAGAACAAGAATGGAGAGACGAACTACTCGACATTTTCATTCGTTCTCTTACTGCGAACATCGAAAAAATCGATGCTGACCCTGTCGCTTATTTGAGAACCGCAATGGACAAAGTCATCAAAGCGTATGGAATGAAGGTTAACAAGAAATCTAAATCCAAGTTGTTCTACTACCTCAGAAGAGATTTGGTCGGATACGGT
>JAPOHM010000168.1 GCA_029979405.1 Methanobacteriota archaeon | reverse complement strand
CGTAACAGCCCCTTTCATCGTTTCCTCGGAGGCTTGACCCAGGGTCAGGGCGTCTGTCCAGCCGGGTGGTTGTCTCACTCTCATTCTCTCGTCCAGCGAGGACCCATATCCGACCACATAGTCCATCGGTTTGCATCAGAAGTCATTCCCTTTCGAGTCACCCTGGTCTTCGACGATGGCACATGGCCGCATCATTGGTATCACAGTTCATCGAACAGCACGTTCTCCCTGTGATGTTGCATGTGCGGTTAAACCTCGCAGAGTGTACTCATCCTTGAATACGACGGTGCAGAGCAATGTGTATCTCTAAGTTTGAATCACATTCAAACGGGATAGCTGGCACATGATCTTGGAATAGCCAACCTACGAAGGGGTGGGTTCTTCCTACGGGAGGATTTTTTCCTAATTCATATGCTTCCAATCCTTCGAATACATCTAACAGAGAATCCTTTCCAATTCCATCTGGCATGTGGAATATCAAATTCAAATCTTCAGATTTAACATCGCTTTGAGACAATATAACGGGCCAGGGCAATTCTAATTCCGCTAAAGCTGTCCTTCCAATATTAGAAGAAATACAAGAAATAAGCCAACTCTTGGCTTTATTTTTCCATAATGTATGATTCACATCCTCCATTATAGCAAGCATTTCGCTTCTTGAAAATGTTGAATTATTCAACAACAAATTGTGATGAGGTGAAACCATACTCAATTTTGCAATGTATTCATTATTCCAGTTCTTGGTCAAAACTTCATCGGCTCTAATCGGATGTTTCACCCATGCAGAACTAACATCTATTTCGTGGTCAAACCACTCTTTTGAAAGCAATATAGCGGTCGCTACAGCGGGATTTTCCAAACTAAGACCTTGAATTATCAGTGGATTTGTCCTCACCCTTAGTATCAATTCATCAAGTGCGGCTTCTTCAAAAATTGCTAATTCGGCTATATCCTCGTTATCGAATGTAGAATAATTAGCTATAGCCGCCCATTCTGGTTTCAGCAAGTGCCCGATTCGCCTCCACCTTGATTGGTGAGTTTGTTTTGTTGAAGCGATCCATGAGGCTAAAGGAAATCGATTCTCGTGTTTATCCGCCCACTTATCATCTCCGTATTCTAGATTTACCGCTTGCCAAATTGCATCTATTTCATCTTCAACATCTACCGCTGAAGTATTCTTACCTCGAACTAAGTCTTCAGGTCCTTTTGGCGGTGACCAATCAAGGGGTGGAGAAACCTTAGTTCCCATGCTAATAGGTAGCCTAAGTCTATCCTTGGTAATCAACTCAAACTTCCCCTCTACTGAAGTTGGATTTAAGGTGAAATGAGTTTCAACCCCACTCCTATCAGAAATCAATAATTTACCCTTGTTATCATTGACGAATCTTTGCAGTAGACCTTCATCAGAAGACCACCTCCAATCTAGAGCGATTGGAGTTGTACAATTTTCAAGAGCATATTCGACTATCGCTTTTGCACCTTTGGTAGCTACAGAGGTGGTATCGAAAAAATCGACTTCCGTTCTCGTCCATTTTTTCCCGGGAAAGTCAGTGAGGACTTTTCGAGTAATTGAATTGGAAATAGTTCCGATCTCTTTCTTCAACTTCTCAAATTTCTGTTGTAATTTTTTGTCACTTAACCTGGGATGTACGGACTTTAACCAGTTGCGCAGAATTCCGTATGGTAGAGATTGTTGTGATTCGCCAACTATTGCTGCATCAGCTATCTTCACAGTGTTACTTGGAATAGAAGACAAAATCATCGATTTATCGCTCCTTTTTCCTATCCTTGCTAAAATCGCACCTCTGGGGCTTACCTTGGGACCTGAGTTTCCAGCCTTTCCAATTATGAACTCTCCTTCCGTCATGATTTTTGGCAATTCAGGCCAATATCCGTCTGGTAATTCCTCAAACCAACTACCAACACTTAACGGCCAAGCGGAGTCTTCATCAAGTAACCTCGCCTTGACAACACCCATTACTTTTGGTCGCTCCATCCAGGCGGCGAGTGTAAGAGAAGTAGATTCACTCGGCGCATCGGTCTTCCTTTTGGATTCAATATCCCACCATCTTGGTTCATCTTCCCTTTGAACAGCCCATCTCCAAATCTTGCCCGCCCCTTCTTTTCCACTGGAGATATTCACACCTTCTGTTTCGATGTCCATTGGTCTGTCAGGCAGTCCCAAGAGAGGTCCAGATGGCTTAGAAGCGTAACCAAGTAGTAGCATAGAACCGTCTCTACCGAGAACGATTCCTGCGGCATTTGGAGGGGGTGGCCACTGAACTAAATCCAGTAACCGGTAGAGTTCATCGGATTCAATTCTGGAAAGCCCTTGTGAAGTTACTCGATAAAAAGAACCTCTGATGTTTTCCTCATCTCTCACGACGTCACCCGATTCTCTTAGCTGTTTCAATGCCGCTGAAGCGTGTGGCATTCGAAGATTCAGAGCTTTAGCAACATCCGAAACGGTGCCACCACCGTCTGTTAACCAATCCAACACCCTTCTTTGGTAATTGGAACGAATGCGTTTGGGTTTGGCCATTGTCACCAGTTTTCGCTGGTAACAGAGATTTATCAATATTTTCACTTTATTTAACATATTTAGTTACATTTAGTTACATATTTCCACTGGAGTTTGATATTTTAACAGGTAGTTTAACAAATAAACCGCTAATTTTCCCCGCAATCACGGAATTTCATGTAACTTTGGACTGATATTTTCAGCAATAGTTATATGTGTTGCTTCGCTCCTTCATGATAGCGGAACACCGAACAGGGTAACTGTGTAAAAATGACAGGAGGAAAGAAGCATGAAAACAGTAAGAATACGAGAGAAGATCAAGAAGTTCCTAGGTGACAGACCAAGAAACACGGCTGAGATTCTTGAACACATAAACAGCACAATGAGACACGGTACAACTAGTCAACAACTGGGTAATGTTCTTTCCAAAGACAAAGACATAGTCAAAGTAGGTTACATCAAGAGATCAGGAATTCTATCTGGTGGATACGACATTTGCGAGTGGGCGACACGAACATGGGTTGCGGACAATTGTCCAGGATGGACAGAAGGTCAACCACTAATTCTTGATGACAAAGGAAACATACAGACAAGTGACCTTATCAAGAGACAATAAGCATGATGAAAATCATCGCATATGATGCAGACGTCTGCATGTTTTGTGGCGGATTAGTCGTTGGAAGTATCTGTACTTCTTGTGGCATGGTTCAGTAATTACTGACCGTTGTATATTGCAAGCGCTTCTTCTAAAGTCGCACCGTCACAGATCACCGCTTTACAAGCGGCGGTCATTCTTACCGCATCTTCTGTTCCCTTCTGGTGAATGTTTCTTCCAGTCGCAGCACCTCTACAACCAGATATGTGCATTTGGTCAACGAGACGTCCAAGGAATTCTTCAGGTGGCAGTGAGCCTCCTCCTGAGCAAATAATTCCACATCTTCCAGCAGCCTCTACTGCGACGCCAAGACTTTCTGGTTGAGTCATTCCTTCCCAAGCCCTTGGATAGTTTACCTTTGCAAAGTCTGCT
>JAPOHM010000060.1 GCA_029979405.1 Methanobacteriota archaeon | reverse complement strand
TCGAAGATTGATATTTCCGGAATTGAAACTGCAGAAGGTAAGACCTTTCGCTGGACCGGTTCTTATCACGGGAATATGGCTGAGGCGATAACTCACGAAACTCAATTGAATGTTTTCGAACATTTTGAGCCAAAAATCCCCGAAACTCACAAGAGTCCTAAGGTACTGATGTGTGCTAACTTGCTACCATCGATTCAAACCGCAGTTCTCAATCAGGTTAGGCCGTCGAGGTTGACCGTTCTTGACTCAATGAATTTGTGGATTGAAATAGCAAATGAAGAACTACTTGCGGTGATAAAGAGGGTTGAAGTTTTGATTTTGAATGACGGTGAAACAAGAATGTTAGCCAGTGATGACAATTTATTGTCTGCGTCTCAAAAAGTCTTGGAAATGAAAAATGGAGGAATTTTGATCGTGAAGAGGGGTGAACACGGCGTTATTGCATTCCACCCTGATGGAATTATCTCACTACCCGCATATCCTACGAGGAATCTCGTAGACCCAACAGGTTGTGGGGATTCATTTGCAGGCGCTTTGTGTCAACATCTATCAAAGCAAGATGGTGGTTTAACTCGTGATGAACTGTTTGAAGGACTAATCCATGCAACGATTACAGCGTCTTTCACTATCGAGGATTTTGGAGTAAATAGTCTCAGGCACATACAAATTTCTGATTATGACTCTAGGTATGCGGAATTCAAATTTATTTCAAATCTTAAATGAGAACATCATCCTCAATAATGATTTACAGGTCGGCCAATCATGACGGTCCTAAATATCGCAATGATTGGAAGCGATGAAATGGCAAAATCAGTTGCTAAGGCTACGGACCAAAGAGATGTTCACACATATGTTCACAAGGAAAGTGGTCCAGATGGCGCCCGAATTTTATCTATCATAAGGCCGGCAAAAATGCCTGAAAGGATAAGGCCATTTTTCAATTCACTCTGTGCCGCAAGAGTGGGATTGCTTGAGGTAACAAAAATCGATGCTACCTTTGGAGAAGTACTGGTTGGTTTCGCATCTGCTGGTGTGTCCAAGGGAATTTATGTGATAAATCCCCAAGACGGCGATTGGATAGACGAAGACCAGGTTAAGGGATTCATGACCCAAGCTGGTCTATCAGGATGGAATAAGGCAGAAAATGACGGTATAGAATTACGCTCAAGTTTGTACGGTTTGATGGATGAAATTTCAACGGAATTAGAATCAGCGAAAAAAGAACCATTGGTTGTTCCAATCGACCAACACTTCAACGTAAAGGGAATTGGACTTGTGGCCATCGGTTATGTCCAATCGGGCTCTGTAAAAGTACACGACGACCTGCATTTACTACCTGCTTCAGGACCTGGCACAGTCAAGAGTTTGCAAGTAATGGATGATGATGTTGATGAAGCAGTTGCAGGAGACAGAGTTGGTATCGCTCTCAGGAATACCAAAGAAGACCATCTTACTGGTGGGTCAATAATTATCCATCCCGCAATTGAAGATAAGAATAAGGGAATTTTCATACCCCTTTGCCTCGAAAAGCATCAAAAAAGTAGTTTGAAATTAGAGGTCTCTCCATTCCAAAAAAGGAAACTAGAGGTTGGCGATGTCATTCACCTCAGTGTGGATTTACAATTTGTTGTAGGTAGGATAGAGAGTATTGAAAATGACATAATAGTCTCTTGGGATTCTCCACTTTATATTCGTAAGGAAAATCCGCCTGTTGCACTTGTTGCGCAACTCGATTCTAATCCAAGAATCATGGGAAGCGCTACCCTTTCTCGGCTTGAATAAATACTCCTCAAAAAAGGGTTATTTCTGGCTTCAGAAAACGGTGGATTCTTAACCTCAAGCAAAACTGAACGATATAGGGATGCTAATGGACACAAGGCCAGATGGGCCCAGTGTCATAGGAGCGGGGATTAACTTCCGCTCCTTGTCACTTGGGGGAGTGAAGGGTAAAGTCAGAGCTACTTTGACTGAGAACCAGCTTTCCTTTGAATCCAAAACAGGGCATGCTTTGGACATAAAATTAGACGCAATACATCGAGTTCATCACCACCACACTACCTTGATTCCTGGATGGTTAGCAGTGGTTGGAAGTATTTTCATCTGGGTCGCTTGGAGAGGCGTTGCTGGTCGACTTCAAGCATTATTCGGCTCGATTGGAATTGTTCTCATAGCATCCCATTTCATAACGAGAAAACCCACGATAACAATCGACACCAAAGCTGACGATTGTCACACAATTTTCGGCTCAGATCTATCCATGGTCAGGCTCAGTACGTTAATTCAGAACATGCAAAATGGTATGAGTCTCGAGGAAGCAAAAATGAATGTTGACAACATGGTCAGCGATTCGGATTACCCAAGGATGAGAGTGCTTGAAAATATTGAATTTGAGCTTGAACCTGTAGAGTTGGTAGCATCCCCAGTTATCACTCACTTCATCGATTCAATGAATGATGAGGAAGATGAGATAATTGATGCGGAAATCATTAGCCCTGCACAGAAAATAGACGACTTAGACATTGGCGTATGGGATGATGGAGAGGTTTCTGAGCCTCAGATATCTGAAGGGCTGATGGAAAGAGCGAGGGAGAATTTATTCACTCAAAGAAACAACGTCATGCAAAATGGTTGGCAACCTGAACAGCAAAGACAACAACCTTACAATCAGATTTATCGTGGGAGTTTCCAAGAAACATATGGACAGAACCACAGGCAACACATGCCCGCACATCCCAATGTTGTTCCTTCGCCATCTCCACCACCATCGGAATTCTTACCGTCATTTTTTGGAGCTAATACCGCGCACACGCCTATCCCGCAAAACCAGACATTCAGCTCACCAGACACACCCCTAAACGCCCCCGAATTAGATGAAGAAAAACCATCTTTGGTAGCGGCAGCCAGGAAATCGGTAGCAGACGAATCGAACATAGTTGAGGAAACTCCAGAGCAACCAAAGCGAAAATATCCGGGGATGAGCGCTATGACCAGTAAAACCGGCCGGGTATTGAAATCGCGAAAAGGTAGGAATAGTACTTTGAAATCCGGCTTTGTTCTTTCTGAATTAGTCCGTCCAATAAGGCGAAGGAGAAAGATATCTCAGCGCCAAAATCAAACTACTGAGACAACAGAGGCCCTTAGAGTACAGGCAAGAAATTCCTCGAACGAAGAGATTGCTCAGAACATTCAGAATTTAGCCCGAAGCAATGGTGGCAATGTCGACGATGAAGAGGTCGAAAGGATGATGTCTCATCTCGAAAGAAGAAGAGAAGTTCCGGCAACCTTCGGCGAATTAGTGCGTTCAGATCGAAGTAAAAGTGAAGCGGTCAACGCAATTAAGAGAATAGAAGATGAATTATGATGATTTCTTTTGAATCATCAAATCTCTGATACTCTTTGCTAATTCCCAATCAATTTGTTCTTCATCGTTACTTGGCTCAAATTGAGGGATTGGGATCGGGCGCATCATAGAATCTATTGCTACCATGAAGAAGTAGCCCTGACAAATCTCAGTTTTTGACCAATCCGATTTACTCATAGCGTATGCTGTGACCTTGGTACACGCAGTTCGGTTAGACGTAAAGACAACCTTTGCGGTAACTTCGATTAGGTCACCTTGCCTCGCTGGCGCTTTGAACTCTAATGTGTCTATGGAAATAGTAACAAACTCTCTATGAGCAAATTTGGCACACATTATTCCAGCGGCCTTATCCATTAGAGAAAGTAACCTTCCTCCAAATAGAGTATTGTATGAATTAGTATCTTGGGGAAATACCTCTTCAATGAGCGTTACCGGTTCGGTACTGTAAGGTTCCATGACTTGTGCCAGTTCTCAATAGAATTTGAAATCATGCTTAATATCCCGACAAAAGGTGAGATTTCATCAAATAGGATACCAACGGGTTGTCATGTCAGGCATTTGCGTTGCCTTGGTAAGCGGGGGGATAGACTCTCCCGTCGCCGTAGCGCGAATGTTGATGGAAGGTTGGAAGATTTACCCCGTACACGCCTCTCAAGAGCCTATCACTGGGCCTGAGGGTGAACAAAAAGCGATTGCTGCTCTTCAACATATATTAGAAAGAGAGGGCGTCTTAGGAGATTTAGCGAGACAAAATTTGGTAAGGAAAATGACGGTTGTCCCCGTAGCAGATGCGCTTTCGCAATTTACCAAAAAATGGAACCACCCCGAGTATTTCATTCACATGAAAAGATTGTTCAACGAAATCGCAAATATCGTGTCCGAAGAATGTGGGGCAACTCATCTGTTAACTGGCGAAAATTTAGGTCAGGTTTCTAGCCAAACATTGGGAAACCTTGGCGGTGTAGAAATAGTCTCAAACCTTAAGCCATTGAGGCCACTTTTAGCTATTGACAAAGTTACCATCATGGGCATGGCAAGAATGTTAGGAACTTTGGAAATTAGTGAAGGTCCAGAAATTTGCGACGCTCTTGGCCCAAAGAAACCCACAACCGTTTCAAACAAGGAGTGGCTTGAGATGTCAGAAGAACGATTGGGTGGGCTTCAGCAACTTGCTTCGAGTTGTTATTCGAATCGGAGAATAGCTGAATTTTGATTGTTTTCCCCCCCTTAAGGGGGGGATTCAAGAATGAGACGAGTTCCCGTTGATATTTTATGCCCGTTCCTATTGGAGGTAGAGAGAGGGTGTAACCTATGAATGAAAATAAGAATGCAATAACCGCCTTGGTTTTTACTTGTTTGATGCTAATTTCCCCGATTGCAGGTGCAGCAAGTATTACCACATTTAGTGGCGGAGATTCCGAAGTCACTGTCGAAGTTAGAGACGGCCCGGATTATACAAATATCGTAGATGGTACTGTCTCTCTTCCTTCTGGTGACACCGTAACCAGTGCAAGTGTAACCGTTTCAACAGACTTTGCTACTCATGAGACTTATACAACCATAAACGGTGACACAGCACAGTATGTTTGGGACCCCTTCTATAACATCGGACAAACCAATTTCTCCAATCAAGACGATTTTACCTACACCGAAGAATCAATTGAGTTAATCGGAACTGGTTTCACTACTGATTTCGAATCAACCGATGGAGGCTTCATTGATGCATCACCTCCAAATGCTCAATTCACTACATGGAGTCATGGAATCCACAATGATGGAACCTACTTGAACGATAATTGTTACTCCGGAAATGAGTGTTGGGGAACCAATGCTTTCGATATGGACAACGATTATCGAAACGATAACGATAATTCCAGCTTCGAGTACGAAATGATTTCACCGGTAATGGAAGTAGACCCACTCTCGTTCATTGCCAAGTTCGAAAGTTGGCACGGTCTATACTGGAACAAGTCAGGCACCACCACTAACCCGCTAAGTTACTATTACGACTGTGCATATGTTATGATAAAGTCGTCATCGATGAAAGATGACGTTATCTTCAATGACCCGAATATGGGTACTTGGACATTCATTCCATTTGACGCACAAAACTCCTCAGGTGTGAATTATGCTAACGGACTTTACCAGGTTGGTTCAGGTAATGGAAAGATTCAGACATGTGGCTCCCTTTCAGGAACAGACTACGCTCTTGGTGGAGAATCAACTCATCCAACAACCAATCCCGACGGCTGGGCAACTCTCGCATTAAACCTGAAGGATTACATCCAGAGCGGAAAATATGTTCAACTAAAATTCGTTATGGAGCACAATGCACAGATACCACCAAAGGTTCCAGAAAATGCAACTCTTCCAGGCTGGTTCATCGATGATTTCAGACTTGGAAATCTTTTGCCACAATCCGGTTGGATGACTGTAAAGAACTTCATGCCAAGATCAAGCCCTAACCCAGGATTCCCTGATGGATATGGCGTTCTAACCCTTGAACAAGAAACAACTGCGACTAACTCACTAACTCTGACTGCAATGAAGAGTGGAACTACAGAGGTTGTAGTTGACACAAATGGAAATCAAATGACTGGACTTGAAGGTCCAATTATCGAGTTGTGGGAAATCGATTCCTCAATTTATCCTGCAATCGATTTAAGATTTGATTTTGATTCGGGTACAGGAAGGTTGTCTACCGCTGTCCTGCATGGCATTACTATTGGGACCAGAATCGGAACTGGATTTAACGGAAGTGACAATCCTGAAATCGTTAACGGGGTTTGGAATTCTCCGGGAATGGGTATGCTGGTCGAATACTCTCCGAAGCTCGTAAACCCTAACGTGGGAAGCGGTATGGAGACAAATAAATTCTCGCAACCAATTGTCGCAATGACACCCAGAGTTCTTGATGACTGTTCCGAATCTGCTGCTGTCCAAATCATAACTCGAACTGGACAGATGATCAACCTAACTGTTGATTCTAAGCACGTATTCGACGACCCAATTTTTGGATTCAATGCTTTTGCATCATATCAGAATCCATGTGGAATGTCTGAACTTTGGTTCGATATTGAATTCGGTCATTCTGCTACTGGTGTTACCCTTGACGTCGCAAACGATGGAGACATTGAATGGGGAATGGACGATCCAGCTTTCGGCGCATTTGGTCGCCAAACTAAATTCTGGGCAGGAACTGCTGACGGAGTCAACTACGGAATGGATGATGCTACTCTGATTTTGAACGTAAACGGTCAAGCAAATGGTGGTAACTTCATGCTACCAATCGGCGCAGATGTAGTACAGGCCGAAATTGTGTTCGATGGAAATACCGCAGGTGATTTCGACATCGAACTATCTTCCAGCGGTCAAAATTATGACTTTGGAACAATGCCGAACACGACTACAATTGCTTACGACACAACTGGAGCAGTGTTCAACTTTACAGCTGGTTTGAACTCGTTACTGAACAACCCACTGGTTCAAGTCTCTCACACAGACGAGTATGGAAACGATTATGCTACGTTCAGATTTAACATTGAGAATGTCAATGCTGCAAGTGGTACACAGGTTACTGCAAAGGAACTCGACATACTTTACAACTGGGAAAAGACACTTGGCGCAGCTAACAATGTCGACAGAGAATTGAACCAAGGTATAGCACTTGGTTCCGGTAATACTGTAGACGTTCCATTTGCGCTTGATGCTTCAAGTGGTGGCGCAGTCAAACTATCATCTCTATCCCTGACCACAGATACCGGATACGACTCCACTCTGACTCTAACCGGAAGTCCTGAGGGATTGTATCCAAACGGTGATATCATTGAGGCGATCTCTACCCACACCGTTCAACAATCAACTGGAACATCTTTCGCTGAAGCAAGATTGAGAATGGAATCTTCCAGTGGCCTGGTTGAATTACAGTTTTCCGAATTATCACTATTCAATGAGGCATACGACCCAGACAACCTCATAACGATGGAATCCTCTACTTACCAGGTTTCTGGAGATACAATGGAAGTAACATGGAGATTCAGAATTAACACCGCATGGGAAGATACACCTGAATTAAGGATGTATGCGAGTTTAATCGCAACAAATGGTGTAAAGGGATTGCCAGGTGCTGTTGTTTTAGCGCCAGAGAACGGGAATGCCATCGAGAATGACGCAGTAATTGCGTCCTTTGAATTACAGAATAATGCGGGTGCAGTACAGGATTTGACTTCTGCGAGTTCAAATCAGAACATCAGAATGATTGGAACTGTGAGATTAGAAGGACTCGATGTTGCACCTGACCCAACATCTTACAACTTGAGCTTGCAAAAATGGGACGTTCAAACAATTAACGGCTCCGTGGTATCTCAATGGATGAACATTACCAACCTGTCCAATATTATCGGTGGAAACTTCGATTGGAATGTCAACCTAGGTGTAACAGCTGCGGGTGTAGCAACATACAGAGTACTGATTGATGGATACAGCGGTGGAGACACTCTATGTCCTCCTGCTCCATTAGTCGCAGATTCTGACTGTGCGATTCCATTCAATTTGTCAATCGATACATATTCACCAACACTGATTAACATCTCCGTTCTAAAGGCTTCAAATTATGACCCAACAATTTGGTCTAACTGGAGAAACCTCGTGGATGATACATGGGTACTTCCAAACCAGCAACAGAAGGTAAGGATCCTCGCTCAGGACATTCCTTCTCCACCTACATCTATCGATATGTACTACTGGATTGAGTACGACCATGATTACGATGGAGATGGATTAGCAGACCCG
>JAPOHM010000144.1 GCA_029979405.1 Methanobacteriota archaeon | reverse complement strand
TTCTGGTAGAACAAAAAGGAAATACTCCGACACAACCCTACTTCTCTAAGTCTGGAGGATTATGGAATGTTTCACTTCCTGAAGTTGGACCAACAATTAATCCGGGTGATTCCTCTGTGTTAAATTTCACAATTTATCCGCCCGAAAACGCAGTTGCCGGTGAAGTAGGTATAATTGAAATCACAATAAGAAACGGTGATGGAACAGGGGACATAGAACAACAAGTGCCTATAAGAGTCGGTTCATCTCCGGGAATTACAATAGATTCAAAGGGTTCGTGGCTCGTTAAACAAGGGGTCTCTTCATACCCAACCGCTTGGATTGAAAATACGGGTAATGAAGTCGCAATTGTCAATGTTTCAATAGAAAATATACCCACTGGCTGGCAATTGGATGGAGAAGGAATTCTAGTAATAGCTCCGAAAGAAGTCAAGGGAATCCCCCTTAAAATCATGCCATCAAGTACGTGGAATGGTGCAAACATCCAATTAGACATTCGCATATCACATCCAGTTTTGGGAGATTCAATTCACGAAATTACTGTAAGTGAGTCTGAAAATGTATTAATTTCAAACCCTGTCCATTCAGGCAGAACAGGAGAGAAAGTATCTGTATCAGTAGACACTTCTGAATCCGTTAAAACATCTTTAATTGAGTTACCATCTTCGAGGTCAAACATAACTCATGAAGGAGTGATATTGCATCTAATTGGCATTCCTGCTCCGATTCATTCAGCTACTTGCAGTAATTTAGCTGGTCAAGTTTCGAACTTAGGAATTAACCCCTTATCCACAACATGGAGTAGTTGTACCATAACAGCGAATGAAGATGCCGAATTACGTGCCAATGCTTGGATAAAGACCAGCAGAGGAGAGATTCTATCCTACAGTAACATCGTGATAGGAAATGGCCAAAATGAAACAGTTAATCTTTCAATTTCATCCTGGGATCCTGAACCAGGTTATGTTAATGTTGAGGTTTTGATAATAGATTCTAATGGAATAATTCTCCATTCTGAAAAGACTAATCACATCGCAAGAGAGTCAGGATGGAATATAAAAATGTCAAACTTAGTTGTCGGTGATGACTTTATTGAATTCGGTATCGACAGGGTCAATTATCAAATTATGGAAGGTTCAGTTTGTAAAGTGGACATAGAAATGGACAATGGCGAATGGGATAAAACCATACTTGTAGACATATATGGGAGCAAATATGCACCAAGTATCTCGATAGATAGACCAAATGAAGTAAAAGACGATGCCCAAGTAACTGCAAGCGTGTCGTGCAATGCTCCTTGGGATGTGGATGACAATCCAGATGATGATTCAATGACTGTATATGCGAGTACACTCCCACTTGTTTCGTATGAATCGAGTGATTTCTATTGGACCGTTGGTGTCGGGATAATTTTGGTTATAATCGCTTACTTTGGTGGCGTTCTAAACATCAACAGTAAACCATCTAAACCTGATGAAAAAGACGATGTTGACATGAATTTAGCCATAAGTAACATTCCAACCCAAACGGATGTTGAGATGGATATTGATGATATTGTTCAGGAAGAAAAAATTGACGACATATCATTCGATGAAGAAATTGAAGTAGATGAACAAACAGATACTACTTCCATTGAGAAAATTGAAGAAGAAACGATAGATATTGATGATGGAACAGCAAGTGGAAGATTGTCAGCTCTGAGAAAAGAAATCGAGATAGATTCAGACCCTTCCCAAGAAAAAGAAGACATCAATAGTAGAATGGATTCTTTCTTCAAGAACCGTTGAGTTCATCCGTAATTGACTCTCCCCTTGAACCATGAGAGAGGCTTTGGATACGACAACACCCTTCTCCACGATTGACCCCATGGTCTCGAAAAGACTCAAACCGCTTGATGAGGCCTTGAGTTATGGAAATTGGGCTACTATCATCCAAGAAGATGATGATTTACGTATTCGGCTAATTGAACAAGGTGTTAAAGATCCTGAGAATCGTTCTTCAATATCGTGGGATGATGCTAATTTGTTTTTCTTATCTTGTGTTGACCTAAAAGATGGAAAACCATTTCCTCTTGAGGCTGGTGTTTCAAAGGAAAAATTTGGTAGGTTCCCATATGGAGACGGTTCATCAATAACCTATATCCAAAATTGGATTAGAGAAAATAAGAGAATGGAGGGGTTCGATGAATTATGTGAATTATTGGATCTCCTAAGTGGTCGTCTTGCAGAAACGGAAAAGGGTAGAGGTGTAGGCGGTTTGATTTTGAAAGGTTGGCTGTCAATTGAAGAGGTTAAGCGATTGAAGAAATTAATCACTTCTCGATGTTGGTTACCTGCAGCGGATGAACCTTTAGATGGCGGATGCCAAGATTCAGCAAAGCATTTTGTTGCTCTCTTAAGAGCGGCTGAAAAGCGAAATTGCGGAATTCTTCTTCGAATTCACGACTAAAATTCTTTTCCAGATAGCCTTTCGTACATAGATGCGTAAAGTGCTGCAGTGTCATCAATAACATTCTGTGGTAATGCTGGAATAGGTGGGTCTGTTGCTCCAGATTCTCGAGCTAACCTAAGTTCTTCTTGATGTCCTGTTTGGATGTAATGTTGTCTGACAAACTCCTTGGATAATTGTACGATGTTCCCCTTTTCATATTCATCTAAGTCCCACCATCTATCTTCGTCGAGTGTTCCGAATGAATCTACTAAAACTGGTACTCTTCCTGGTCCTAATGCAAACTCCTTCTTCCCATCTACGTGAATTAGTCCGCGCTTGTTTGCTTCTCTTTCTATCAGTTCATCTACTTTGATTACTACCTCGATGAGGGAATCTAATTCTTCACCAGTAATGTTAGCGATTTCAAGAGCTTCTTCTCTATCGATTAATCGGTCGTAGGCTTCGAATTTGGTTGTAACTTCGACATAGGGGGAAGGTAGTTTTGCACCTTCTTCCAATTCAGTGCCTGCTGGGAAACCTAGATCTTCAGATGTTAATTCACCACGTTTGTATCTTCTCCATCCGGAACCTGAAAGATAGTGCCTGCAGACAATTTCTAGAGGCACGAATACCCACTCACCATCACGTGGAGTTGTACCTGGTTCACGATAAATATCGACTCTTCTTACTAAGCAGCGATCTGCAGCATTTCTCTCCACTATGTGAGTGCGACAAATACCTTCAGCTTCAACAAGTTCAAACCAATGGCAGGTGGTACGATTCAACGACTCGCCTTTACGAGGAATAAGGGATGGTATAATTTGGTCAAATACTGAAATTTGATCAGTATATCTGAATTCTAGTATGTCCGGGTCGTCGGTCGACCATACTTCCTTTACTTTGCCTGAATAGAGACATTCGCCCATATTCACCGGGTTCAATCGGCCGTCTTTGAATATTGGCACGACCAATCAGATTAATCCAAGTGCATCTTCGATACGATTTAATTCAGGTCCAGTGGTTTCTCTTCCCGAAATTGCGCCATTATCACCAGCGACAATTCCTGCCCCTACGTAGGGTGATCCAAAGGCAACCGTCCCGACCATTGGTGTTACTCCCAGCACTTCTTCAATCAGAAGCACCTCATCTGGAAGTACATCTGGATGAAGTAATACTCCATGATTATTTGCGACCCCAAGTGAACCTACGACATCCTCACCTGCTATCGAACAGGATGCTACGGGTAGCCCAAATATTTCTGAGACTATTTCTATTCCTTCATCTGGTAAGGCGGGGGATGCTATCGCACCGTTCTCATTACATAGTATCAAATTACCAGCTGTGTTAACTCCACCCTCCATAACAATTACGTCTCCATAGGAGGTTAATTTGTCAATATCAGATTCTGTAGCAATATCTGCTACAGCTAATCCTTTTGAGTTCCCTGCAACAAGTGCACCTATTAAGTTGGAACCGCCAATTGAAATTGGAACTCTTTCCAATCCAAGGGTATTGTCAATTATGTTCTTTGTTTCTTCTCGAATCTCATGTGGATGAAAAACAACGTTGCCACAAACTGCAAGGTAGATCCCTATTTGGTCAGAACCAAGGATGTCACATGTTGAAATTGGCATTCAGTTCATTCCTCCCTAAGTTTCCAAAGTACATGACCTATTCGGATTGAGTATTCTAAAATTGAAAAAAGCCGCACCCGCAAATTTTGCGGGATGCGGCAGTTTGCTCAATGAGCTGCGGGGATTCAGAAGGAAAGAAGAGGGGCACAGTGACAAACCTTCCCGTGGGCTCTCGCACCACAGTACCAGAAATGACGCAGGTGGGCTTGACTTCCGGGTTCGGGATGGGACCGGGTAAACACC
>JAPOHM010000213.1 GCA_029979405.1 Methanobacteriota archaeon | reverse complement strand
TTCTTATCATGAAATAGCATCAGGTAGTGAAACAATTGGTGATGAAGAAACTGCAAATATAATAGCTAATTCTGATGCTGCTGGAGATTCTATCAAAGGAAAAAACATAGTTGGAGTTAGGGCAACATTGACTTTTGATGATCAAGAATCGGTAAGCGGTCCAGGATGTGCGGTAGCGCAAGGTCCGCAGGATGACGATGTTTCCGGTGCTCTATCCTATATTCCATTCGAAGAATCAGGACAGGTACTATCTGGTGAATCAATAAACATAGAGTGGCATAACTCTAGCATCGTTGGAACAACAGTTACAAACATGAGTGAAGGTGAAATTGAATTAATGCTTTCAGGGATGGGCCTCGGTTTCGGTGAGCACACTCTTGATATCACAGTCAATGTAAACACTGGTGGAGGATTGGGCTGTGGTTCTGATGACACAAATGAGGTAGTCAACTACGTGATAGAACTGATTTCACTCGAATACACGATAACAATGGTCGAATAATAATCAATTCAGTAGTTTACTGATGTCGATAATTGGAGATACCCTTTCATCGATCATGGACAATAATTTGTTTAGATTATCTTGATTGTTAGCCTCAACTCTCATAACAAGAATAGGTTCAGTATTCGACTTTCTTGCTAAGTACCAGCCGATTTGCTCTCCATTTTCATCAAACCTAACTCTGACTCCGTCAATCGTTGAGGATTCGAAATCGCCGAAAGCAGAGGTGATTTTTGCGACGGATTCTAACTTGTCTTCTTCCGAGCATGGTACCTTTACCTCACCAGTCGTAGGGAGGTTAGGTGCAAGGCGATTTAATTCTTCACTGAATTTCTTGCCATTGGTTCTTGACCAAAGTTCTAGAATCCTAGCAGCATTGTATAATGAACAATCAAATCCGTACCAACCACGGTCTGCCATGAAAATATGACCACTCATTTCAGCAGCCATCAGAGCATTTGGATTGTCTGCTAAAACCCTCTTCATGAATGAGTGACCAGTCTTTGCCATCATTGGTTTTCCACCTGCAGATAGAATTGCTTTCTCGACATTCATCGAGCATTTTACGTCGTAGATCAGCAGGTCTTTTCCTTCCTCGGAACCTACAACATCATCCGCTAGTAAAGCGATTAATCTATCCGGATAAACAAAATCTCCTCTCTCATCTACAGCTCCGATTCTGTCACCATCACCGTCAGCCCCAAGTCCAAATTCAAGTTGGTTTTCAGTTACAATCTTTGCAAGATCAACCATGTTGTATTCTCTTGTAGGGTCTGCTCCGTGATTTGGCTCTGTATTATCCCAGTCACAATACAAATCGATATGTTCTGCTCCAATCATGTCAAGTAATTTTGTCATCGCAGGACCCGGTACAGCGTTACCGCAATCAACTGCAACTTTCACTGGGCGTGATAATTTACCTGTAGATTCCACAATTGCCTTGAGATAATTTTCTTCATGAGGGTAGTCGATATGTTCGCCATTTCCATCAGTGAAATTTCCTGAGACAAACACCTCTCTCAATTCTTGAATTTCTTCACCTGCAAGAGGAAGGGTCCCTCTACACATTTTGAATCCGTTATGTGTTGGCATTGGTAGATGCGATGCTGTTACCATTACTCCTCCATCAACCGGTAATGTCCAACATGCATGGTACAAGCAACCCGTTGAAACAATTCCTAAGTCTAAAACTCTCACTCCAGAATCGGTCAAACCACGAATCAGGTTCTTTGCATATCCAGGGCTTGATTCACGAATGTCTCTACCAACGGCAAAAGAATTGCAGTTGAGATATTTTGCCAAAGCTCTACCAAGGCGGTAAGAGAAATCATCAGACAATTCTTCGCCTGACAAACCTCGGATATCGTAAGCCTTGAAACAATGTAGAGGCCACTCTCCCATGGTTGATGCCTGTACTTATCTGATATGAATATCATCTTCTTACGAGAAATGATATGAATAATGAAAAAGTTAGAATAACTCCGAATTCGATAAGCACATCATTCCACCACGAAACTATTGTCAAAATACTAATTGTTGGGATTCCTAATTTCAATAGTTTTGGCCATGTCATAAGACCTTTTGGAGGCTCCTCGAGGTAAGGAGTTCCCGGCATTATACCACCTCAAGCCATCGCTTGAACAACAATCTCAACCTTTGCTCCAGCAGGAAGCGCTCCTGCCTCAAACGCCGCTCTCGCAGGTTTTACTTCCATGTCTTCTACCCATTTGCCATATATTTCGTTCATTGAAGCAAAATCATTGATGTCATCTAGCAATACTTGTGCAAAACAGACTGAGTCTTTAGTCACCCCAGCGGCTTCTAACAGAGCATCAATTTTTGC
>JAPOHM010000209.1 GCA_029979405.1 Methanobacteriota archaeon | reverse complement strand
TTTCGCTCTCGCAAACCCTGACCCTGAGATTCTACCAACCGATGTGCAAGCGGTTCGCGATGATGCAATCATCGCGACAGGACGATCAGACTTCCCAAATCAGATTAACAACGTACTCGGATTCCCTTACATCTTCCGTGGCGCATTGGATGTACGTGCTACAGAAATCACGGAAGGAATGAAAATGGCCGCAACCAAGGCTCTGGCGGCTTTGGCCAAGGAGCCTGTACCGGACGAAGTAGCCGCTGCATATGCAGGAGAACAAATGCAATTTGGACCTGAATATCTAATCCCAAAACCATTCGATGCACGTGTCTTAATTTGGGAAGCCAGCGCAGTAGCGCAAGCAGCTGTGGATGAGGGAATGGCGCGAATTAGTGCTGAGGAATTCGACGTTCAGAAGTACAGAGAGGACCTTGAGGCAAGGTTAGGATTAACTCGTTCAATTATGCGACACGTAATCAATCAAGCAAGGAAAGACAAGAAGAAAATTGTCTTCTCCGAAGGTGAAGAGCCGACTATCATCAAGGCTGCGGCTCAATGTATGGTCGAGGGAATATGCGATCCAATCCTTCTAGGTCACCCTGAGCGTATTGAAGCGGTTAAGGAGGAGCTTGGGCTTACTTTTGATTGCGAAATTATCGACGTTAGATATGATCCTCGCAGGCGTGGAGATTATGCAGATGAATTACACAAACTTCGTGGACGTAAAGGACTAACACGAAGGGATGCGATTAACCAATTGAAATCACCAAATTACTTTGGTCCAATGATGGTACACTGCGGAGATGCTGATGGATATCTTGGAGGCATCGCTCATAACTATCCAGATATCGTAAAGCCATGTCTGCAAACAATTGGCCCTGACCCTTCTTCGCATAGAATTGTGGGTCTATACATGATGACTGTAAATGGTCAACTGATGTTCATTGCAGATGCTACAATCAACATCTATCCAGATGCAAGAACGCTTGCAGAAATTGCCATTCAAACCGCTAAAGTTGCTCGAAGATTTGGAGTTAGTCCAAAGGTTGCCATGCTTTCATTCTCTAACTTTGGAACCTCTAACGAATTGCGTACTGACCGAATTGAGGAAGCCATCGCAATGGCTCGTGAATTAGATCGTGGTCTGGTAATCGATGGTCCAATGCAGGCAGATACTGCTCTTGTTCCTGACCGTCAGAACGAGTTCCCATTCATGGAATTTGACGGACCTGCCAACGTATTGGTTTGCCCTAATCTGGCTTCGGCAAATATTGCCTACAAATTACTTCAGAGAATTGCAGGCGCAGAAATGACTGGTCCAATTCTAGAAGGCCTAGCCAAGCCTGCTCACGTACTCCAACGGGGTGACTCGGTTAGGCAGGTTGTCCACATGGCTGCAATAACTGCCGTTGATGCACAAAGGCACGCAAGACAGCGACTGTGAATCAAATCTTTTTCCATGATGGCAAAAGAGGGCGAACAAATGGATGACTCTCAGGGGAGGTTTAGTTTACGCCTTCTTCGTTACTTTTTGTTACTAATTTTGGTTGTGCTGGGATTGGCAATTCTATCAATGATATTCGAGGGTTGGCTATTCGGTGGAGTTTCTTTCCAACAAACTACAGTGGGCTCACCACTATGGTATATTGGCCAAAGGTTGCTTGATTCAGTTTATCCGTCGACTTGATTGGATTATTGAGAAACTAACACGAATCAAAGGGTAGTCTCTGAAAGAGCGGACTGCAAACCCATTAATACAGGAATTGCTAACTTATGGGTATAAGTAGAAACTCTAAATTTCCCTCAAAAATTACTTTCTGAAAAAGATATCGAATACGCGGCCGAAAATTTTTCTAAATTCTTTTATCATGGTCTTTAAGTCGTTAATATCCTCTGATAGGCTACCACCCACATCCGTATCTGCAACTCCATCAAGATTGGTGTCTTGATTTGTATACATATTTCTGGTATAGTGTTCTTCGGTAGTGTGTTCTAATTGCCCACAAACTTCACATTTTGGTAAGGCTCCAATAGAAGAGAGAAACTCCTGTTCAGCTTCATACTCATTCTTAGATGCTTCAAATTTAGCGATAACTCCTTTTCGCTTGAGAACCAATTCAAAAAAGAGGATCCAAAGAATGAAAAGCCCACAACAAATAACTAAAATGTATGTGCTTAAAAACGTCCACAATTGGTAAAGAAACTCGATAGTACTATGTGGAAATAATTTGTTTTTAAATAATTTGATTATTCAATGAGTATCTCCTCGGACCCATGACTTTGCAATTTCTGTATTAATGGTTCGGCAGTCTGCCCTTTCATTGATTAGAGATTGCCTGACCCCTTTGATAACCCACTGATTCAACTTGAACAGGTTACTGCTGTACCATTAAAGATGGCTATGGCTGTGAATCCATCATATAGTTATTTTTTCCAGT